>CAITQY010000163.1 GCA_903894655.1 uncultured Gemmatimonadota bacterium | reverse complement strand
TGGTCGTCATCTCACGCGTGACTTCCTTGATGAACAGGTCGAATTCCTCGGTGCCCGGTACCGCGTCGGGGCCAAGGATGGAGCAGTTGAGTGAGTCGGCTTCCATGTTGAAGCGCACGGAGTTCTTCACCACGGCCGCACCGCTCTTGAGCTTCTGGCCAGTGGCCGCCGAACCGGTGAAGGCCACCACGTCTTGCTCTTCGAGATGGTCGAGCATGTCGCCCGCGCTGCCGCACACCAACTGGATTGCTCCGGCGGGAAGAATGCCGGTCTCCACGATCGTACGGAACACGGCTTCGGCAAGATGGCTGCCTGCCGTGGCCGGCTTCACGATGCACGGCACACCAGCCAGCAGCGCGGGGGCGAGCTTTTCGAGCATGCCCCACACGGGGAAGTTGAAGGCGTTGATGTGCACCGCCACGCCTTCGATGGGCACCAGGATGTGGCGTCCCACGAAGGTGCCGTTCTTCGACAGCGGCTCGGTGGGCCCTTCCACGTGGAAGCACTCGTTCGGGAACTCGCGACGGCCGCGACTCGAGTACGCGAAGAAGGTGCCGATCCCCCCTTCGATATCGACCCACGAATCGGTCTTGGTGGCACCCGTGAGATACGACAGCGCATAAAAGTCATCCTTCCGTTCCATCAGCACCTTGGCGATCGCCTTGAGCATCGCCGCGCGCTGATGAAAGGTGAGGGCGCGCATCGTCGGGCCGCCAACCGAGCGGGCGTAGTGCATCATCGCCTTGAAATCGAGCCCGTCGCTGGACGACTCGCCGATCTTCTCGCCGGTGACGGCATCGAAGAGATCGACCTTGCGGCCGGTACCTTCCACCCACTGACCCATCGCATAGTTCTTGAGCATGTACATCACGTAGTTCCTCCCTCGCGGGTGTCCTTCCAGTTCTTTAACACGCTCGATTGCGTGGGGCGATCAACGGGGATGTCGCGCAGCGGCTCCACCGCGCGCCAACTCGCGCGCATGGCGGCCGGCAGCTGCTGATACAACTGCGTACCCGACGACTTCCAGTCCAGCATGTCGTCGGTCACGTCCTTCACGATCTTGGCGGGATTCCCCACCACCACTTTGCGCGGCGGAATCTCCATGCCGGTGGGCACAAAGCAGAGGGCGCCGACTACACAGCCCGCGCCCACGATGGCGTTGTCCATGATCACCGCATTCATGCCGATGAGTGCGTTCGCGCCGATGTGCGCGCCGTGCACGATGGCGCCATGTCCGATGTGCGCGCTGGCCTCGAGCCGCACCACCACACCCGGGAACATGTGAATCGTGCAATTCTCCTGCACGTTGCAGCCGTCCTCGATCACGATGCCGCCCCAGTCGCCCCGAATGGCGGCGCCCGGGCCGACGTACACGTCGCGACCGATAATTACGTTGCCCGTGACCGACGCCTGCGGATGCACGAAGGCCGACTCGTGTACGACCGGGATGAAACCGTCGAACGCATAGATCACGGCGTTCAGACCCGCTCGATGATCATGGCGAAGCCCTGCCCCACGCCGATGCACATCGTGCACAGCGCGTAGCGGCCGTTGCGACGACGCAGTTCACGGGCGGCGGTGAGCGCCAAGCGGGCACCGCTCATACCGAGCGGGTGTCCGAGGGCGATCGCACCACCATTCGGGTTCACGCGCGCATCGTCGTCGGCCACACCGAGTTCGCGCAAACACGCCAGCCCCTGCGCGGCAAACGCTTCGTTCAGTTCGATCACGTCCATCTGGTCCAGTGTGAGACCAGCCCGCGACAGCGCCAATCGGGTGGACGGCACGGGACCCATCCCCATGATGCGTGGCTCGACGCCGGCGGCTGCGCTCGAGACAATCCGCGCCATCGGCGTGAGGCCGTACTGCGACGCCGCACGGCCCGAGGCGATCAGCAACGCGGCCGCGCCGTCGTTCAGACCACTCGCATTGCCCGCCGTGACGGAGCCCTGCCCGTCGTGGCGGAACGCTGGCTTCAGCTTGGCCAGCGTCTGCATGCTGGTATCGGGGCGAAGAAATTCATCCAGCGACACCAGCACGGCATCGCCCTTTCGCTGAGGGATCGACACGGGCACGATCTCCTCCGCCAAGCGCCCCTCGCGTTGCGCGGCCGCCGCCTTCTGTTGCGAACGCACCGCAAACGCATCCTGATCGTCGCGCGACACACCATACTGCGCCGCCACGTTCTCCGCGGTCTCACCCATCGAGTCGGTGCCGTGCATCTGCTTCATGCGCGGATTCACGAAGCGCCAGCCGAGACTCGTGTCGAACAGTTGCACGTCACGCGCGAACGGGGTGGCCCCCTTCGACATGGCATAGGGCGCGCGCGTCATGCTCTCGACGCCGCCGGCGACGTACAGATCGCCCTCCCCAGCCTTGATGGCGCGCGCGGCACTGGCCACGGCGTTCAACCCCGAGGCGCACAACCGATTCACCGTCTCACCAGGCACCGTGACCGGCAACCCGGCCAGCAGCGCCGCCATGCGGGCCACGTTGCGATTGTCTTCGCCGGCCTGATTGGCGCAGCCGAAGATCACATCGGCGATTTGCACCGGATCGAAGGTGGGAGACGTTTCAGCGACGCGCGCGAGGAGCGATGCGATCGCATGGGCCGCCAGGTCGTCGGCGCGCACATGACTCAGCGCACCACCGATGTTGCCGATCGGCGTGCGCAGTCCTTCGATGATATAGGCGTCGGTCATGTGGTCTGGGTCACAGCTGATGAGGAATGGCCGTACGATACACGGTGCCGCGGAAGTGACCGGCGATCACGTCGTCCTGGTTGCGCACGGTCACGTCGACGAACGCCAGGCGCTTGGTCGTACTCTGCTCAATGGCGGTCGCGGTGAGCACGTCACCGGGGCGCACGGCCACCGGAAAGCTGACGGTGCAGTCGATGGCCACGCTCAGAACGCCACCGGCATTGGTGGCGAAGGCGAACGCGCTGTCGGCGAGCGAAAACAGAATGCCACCGTGCGACGTCCCGAAGCCGTTGACCATGTCATCCCGGATCGTCATGCGCAGCACCGACCGACCGACGGCCGATTCAAGCACCTCGATGCCGAGCCACTGCGAGAAGCGGTCTCGCGCCATCAGCGTGCTGACGACGTCGGCGGCCGAGGGCGTGGTCACGAGTACCGCCGTGCATCGAGCAGTGACGCCCCGGCCTGCACTGCGCGGCGCAGGCGTATGCTGGGACGATAGCGATCGTCGCCGGTTTCCGACTGCAGTACCTGCAACTGTGCCAGCACGTTCGGCGCGCCGATGTCGTCACCCCATTGCAGCAGCCCGCGGGGATAGTTCACCCCCGTGGTCATGGCGAGTTCGATGTCCTGCACCGAGGCGAGTTGCAGATGCACGGCGTCCACCGCTTCGTTCACGAGCATGGCCAGCACGCGATCGACGATGCGCTGCGCGAGCGCCGGATCCTCATGCGGCACCGGTGGCACCGCGCCCTCGCGATAGTCGTAGAATCCACGCTGGGTTTTGCGGCCTAACCAGCCGGCCTCCACGAGGCGCTGCTGGGCGTGCGCGGGACGATAGCGCGGATCGAGGAACATGCCCTCGAACACCGATCGCGTCACGGCGAAATTCACATCG
>CAITQY010000162.1 GCA_903894655.1 uncultured Gemmatimonadota bacterium | reverse complement strand
CGACTGCAGTCGATGGCCGTGACCGAACCCACCACCGGCACCGACACCACCCGCATTCAAACCATGGCCGTGCGGCAGGGCGACCGGTACGTGGTGAACGGCCAGAAGGTCTGGATCTCGCGGGTGCAGCATTCCGATTTCATGATCCTGCTGGCGCGCACCACGCCGTTGGCCGAGGTCACGAAGAAGAGCGAGGGGATGTCGATTTTCATCGTGGACGTGAAAGCGGCACTGGAGAACGGCATGACCGCCCGCGCCATTCGCAACATGGTCAATCACGAAACGTGTGAGCTGTTCTTCGACAATCTCGAGATTCCGGTCGAGAACCTGATCGGTCAGGAAGGGCGCGGCTTCAAGTACATCCTGGATGGCCTCAACGCCGAGCGCACACTGATTGCCGCGGAGTGCATCGGCGATGGCCACTGGTTCATCGATCGCGTGTCGAAGTACGTGAAGGAGCGCGTGGTCTTCGGTCGGCCCATTGGACAGAATCAGGGCGTGCAGTTTCCGATCGCGGAAGCCAAAATCGAAATCGAGGCGGCCAGCCTGATGCGCTGGGAAGCGTGCCGTCTGTACGATGCACACCAGCCCTGCGGTGCGCAGGCGAACATGGCCAAGTACCTGGCCGCGAAGGCAAGCTGGGAAGCCGCGAACGCCTGCCTGCAGTTCCATGGCGGGTTCGGCTTCGCCTGCGAGTACGATGTGGAGCGGAAGTTTCGCGAAACGCGTCTGTATCAGGTGGCACCGATCTCCACCAACCTGATCCTGAGTTACGTGGCCGAACACATGCTCGGCCTGCCTCGTTCATTCTGATCGGGTGATCACTCGCCTGGAGTTCTCATGACGGGAGTGCCACCACACGCCACCTCGCCCAGCGTTGCGCTGGCGACGTTTGCCGCGACCCTGCGCTTCGAGCAGATCCCCGCGCCGGTGGTGCGTCGCGCTGAAGAGCTGCTGCTCGACTGGGTCGGCTCCGCGCTGGCCGGTCGCAACGCGCGCGCCGTGCAGAGTATCGCCCGATTTGCCACGACCATGGGACCCGCGCTCGCACGTGGAACGGGGACGTCGGAAGTGCTGATCTCGCGCGCCGCCACCACGCCCATGTTTGCGGCGATGGTGAACGCCGCCGCGTCGCACGTGGCCGAACAGGACGACGTGCACAACGGCTCGGTGTTTCATCCGGCCGCCGTGGTGTTTCCGCCGGCGCTGGCCGTGGCACAGGCGATCGGGGCCACGGGGCAGGAGTTGCTGACCGCGTCTGTTGTGGGCTACGAGGTGGGCATTCGCGTGGGGGAGTTCCTTGGCCGCTCGCACTATCGCGTGTTTCACACCACCGGAACGGCCGGCACCGTGGCCGCCGCGGCGGCCGTCGGTCGGTTACTCGAGCTCGACGCGGCGCAGATGGTGCACGCCTTCGGCTCGGCCGGCACGCAGGCCGCCGGACTCTGGGAATTCCTGCGCGACGCGGCCGACAGCAAACAACTGCACACGGCAAAGGCGGCGTCGGATGGATTGATGGCGGCGTATCTCGCCGCCGACGGGTTCACCGGCGCGCGTCGTATCCTTGAGGGACCGCAAGGCATGGCGGCCGGCATGTCCACCGACGCCAACCCCGCGCGATTGACCGATGGACTCGGACAGCGTTGGGCGCTGGCCGAAACGTCGTTCAAGTACCACGCGTCGTGCCGACACACGCACCCGGCGGCCGATGCCTTGCAACAGGTGATGCGGGTGCATGCGCTGCGGGCCGAGGACATCGCGCACGTCACGGCGTATGTGCATCAGGCGGCCATTGATGTG
>CAITQY010000161.1 GCA_903894655.1 uncultured Gemmatimonadota bacterium | reverse complement strand
TGTGGAGTTTCCGTGACATTTCGGCCCGCGTGCTGCTGGAAGACCAGTTGCGGCAGTCGCAAAAGATGGAGGCGATCGGCAAGCTGGCGGGCGGCGTCGCGCACGACTTCAACAACCTGCTCACCGTCATCGACGGCAACAGAGAGCTGCTGGCGGCCGAGCCGGGAGTTTCGGGTGCGTCGCTGGAGCTGCTGCAAGAAATCGCATCGGCCACCGATCGCGCCGCCCAGCTCACCAACCAGCTGCTCGCCTTCAGTCGCAAGCAGACCCTGCGCTCCACCGTGTTTGATCTGGCCGACGCGGTGAACGATCTGGCGCCGATGCTGCGCCGACTGGTCGGCGCGGGCACCGCGTTGCACATCGACGCGGCGCCGTCCTTTGTGGCCGCCGACCGCATGCAGCTCGACCAAGTGCTGCTCAATCTCGTGGTCAATGCGCGCGATGCAACCGCTGGCGGTGGTTCGATTTCCGTTCGCTGCCGCGAGCTGCAGCTGGGGTTCCCGCGCGAGGCCGTGCAGGGCGATCGGGTCACGCCGGGACGCTACACTGTACTGACGGTCCACGATACCGGCCACGGTATTCCCACCGATCTGCAACCACGCGTATTCGAACCCTTCTTCACCACGAAGGCCACCGGTGAAGGCACGGGGCTTGGCCTCTCCATGGTGTACGGACTCGTGCGCCAATCGGGCGGGTTCGTGTTGCTCGAGAGTACTCCGGGGCTGGGCACGAGCATCGAGATCCTTCTGCCGGCGCACACGCCGCCCGTCACCGCCGTGCCAGCGACCGCGGAGGCGCCCCTGCTGCCGGCCGTCCCCGCTCCCCGCGTGGCCTCGGAGTCCGCGGTAGCGGTCCCGGGCCGCACCGTCCTCGTCGTCGACGACGAAGATGCCGTACGGCGTCTCGTGTCGGCGGTCCTGCGCCGCCACGGCTTCAGCATCATCGAAGCCGCCAACGGCCGCGAAGCGCTGAAAGCGCTCGCCGATCGCGACGACGTGAATCTGGTGATCAGCGATGTGTTGATGCCCGAACTCGGCGGACGCGAACTCGCACGGAAGCTCAAGCGCGACCGTCCGGAGATGCCGGTGCTGTTCATCTCGGGCTACACCAATCAAGAGCTGGCCAACGAAGGCGGCAGCCTCGATGCCGATGCGACGTTCCTCGCCAAGCCCTTCTCGTCGCAGCAGTTGCTGGGCGCCGTGAGCACCCTGCTGCACTGAGACGGACACGCAGTAACTTCCCCTGATGTCTTCCGACTCCAGTTTCCTCGGCGATCTCCCTCCTGACGACTTCCGCGCGGCAGCCCATGCCGCTGTGGACTTCATCGCCGACTACCTCGAAAACGCCACCCAGCTACCGGTTAAGAGCCGCGTACAGCCCGGCGACATCCGGGCCGCGCTGCCCACGTCGGCGCCGACCACGGGCGAGCCACTCGACGCCATGCTGCGGGATGTCCGGGACGTCATCATGCCCGGCATCACGCACTGGAACCATCCCGGCTTCTTCGCCTACTTCGCGAATTCGGCATCCTACCCCGGCATTCTCGGCGAACTGCTCGCCGCGGGGATCAATGCCAACGGCATGCTCTGGGTCACCAGTCCGGCCGTCACCGAGCTCGAACAGGTCTCGCTGGATTGGCTGCGACAGCTGATGGGCCTGGGCGACGGCTGGTTCGGACAGATCACCGACACCGCCAGCGTGAGCACCTTCTACGCACTCGCGGCAGCGCGTGAACAGGCCGGCCTCGACGTGCGCATGCAGGGCATGGCCGGACGCGCCGACATGCCGAGACTGCGCGTGTACTGCAGCGAGCACGCACATTCGTCGATCGACAAGGCGGTCATCGCACTCGGACTGGGCCACGAGAATCTCGTGAAGATTCCCGCCGACGAACATTTTCGCCTGCGCCCCGAGGCGCTCGAGTCGGCGATTCAGGCCGACATCGCCGCGGGATTTCGCCCGATCGCCGTGGTGCCGTGTGTGGGCACCACCAGCATGACCAGCGTCGATCCGGTACGCGCCGTGGTGCGCATCGCCCGCGCCCATAGCTGCTGGGTGCACGTCGACGCGGCGTACGGTGGGGTCACGGCGATCGTGCCCGAGATGCGGCACTTTATGGATGGCACCGACGACGCCGACTCGTTCGTGGTCAACCCGCACAAGTGGCTCTTCACGCCGTCGGACTGCTCGGTGATGTACACCAAGCATCCCGACGCGCTCAAGCGCGCCTTCGCGCTGCTGCCGGAGTATCTGATCACCAGCACGGCCAGCGAGACGGTGAACCTGATGGACTACGGCATTCAGCTCGGGCGCCGGTTCCGCTCACTGAAGCTGTGGATGGTGATGCGCGCGTTCGGCGCCGAAGGGATCGCCGAGCGTATTCGCTTTCATTGCGACCTCGCGCGCGACTTTGCAGGCATGGTGCATTTCGAGAGCGGCGGCTGGGAGCTCATGGCACCGGTCACGATGTCACTGGTGTGCTTCCGCTATGCGCCGGCCGGCATGAGCGAGCCGGACATCGCACGGATCAACGCGGCGATCATGGAGCGCGTGAACGCCGACGGTCGGGCCTATTTGTCGCACACGAAGCTGAACGGGAAATACACCCTGCGACTCGCCATCGGGAACATCCGCACCGACCGGAGCCACGTGGAAACCGCCTGGGCGGATCTGCGCGCGGCCGCGGCGACGATCGCCTAGCGATCGCCTCGCGATCACGTAGCGGGAACGTAGCGGGAACGCTGACAGGATCTCGGGGAAGCGCCGACCACGCGCCTGATGCGGGAGGGATACCCATATGCATATGGCATCACGGTTTTCTCCCTCCTCCATTCCCATGATCCGTTTCTGCACACGCCCCGCGGTCGCGCTGCTCCTGCTCGCGGCCTGTTCCCCGACCGCCGAGACGGCCGACTCGGGTGCCAGTACGCCCGATGCGAGTGCCGCCGCCGGGGGACAAGCGGCGGTCGACGACACGGTCTCGCAGCCGAATGTGGTGCGCGTCGCGCTGGGCTCGAAGGACCACACCACGCTGGTGGCCGCGCTCAAGGCCGCCGACCTCGTGAATTCGCTCGCCAATGCCGGACCGTTCACCGTGTTCGCCCCGGTGAACGCGGCCTTCGACAAGCTTCCCGCCGGCACGGTGGAGACGCTGCTCAAGCCGGAGAACAAGCTCAAGCTCAAAACCATCCTGCATCATCACGTGACCACGTCGGCACTCGACGTCACCGACTTCACCGACGGACAGTCGCTCGGCATGGTCGATGGCGTGAGCGAAACGATCACCAAGAAAGACGGCGCGACGTACATCGGCAAAGCGAAGGTGCTCGCGTCGGTGCGGGCGTCGAACGGCTGGGTACATGTGATCGACGGCGTGCTGGTGCCGCCCTCCGAGTAACGACGGTCGGCGCGCTACCGCTTGTGGCGTCGCGCCGCTTTGCGCTCGCGGCGGGTGCGCTGCCCGCGCACAAAGCCCAGCACGGCACCGAAAACCACAACGGTGCCGACAATTTCCCCGGCCCGGTCGAGGTGCCCGAGGGTTTGCACGGCGGCCTCACCGGCGGCGTAGCCAATCGCGGTGAACACGACGGTCCAGAGGGCTGAGCCGATGAGTGACAGCGGCAGGAAGATGTACAGCGGCACTTTGGCAGCACCGCAGGCCATCGGCAGCACGATCCGCAGGCCGAAGGCGAAGCGCACCAGCAGCGAAGCCGTGAGCTGGTTCCGACGGACCACGCGCAGGGCGACGGTGCCGGTGGCCCGCACCCGCGGAAAGCGACGGCGGATGAATTCCCATTTCCAGCGGCCCAGCACGTACAGCAGCGTGGTCGCCACCCAACCGCCGAGGGTGATCGAGAGAATCACCCGGAGCACTCGGAGTTCGCCTTCGTGCGCCGCGATGCCGCCGAAAATGGGCGACAGCTCTTCGGTCACGATCGCCGACGCGCCCAGAATCACGTAGGTCCAGAAGCTGTCGCTGACGGCGTCGAGCCACTGCGTCACATCCAGCGCACCCACGATGGCACCGAAACCCGTGACAGCTGAGAGCACAACGCTCGCCACCCGCAGCAGTAGCGCGGGGGCGAGCGTGGTCGCGACCAGAATCGGGGACATCGGCGGAATCATACTCCGCCAATGTAATCGACTACATCAGTCACCGGCCTCGGCCACGGGCAATTCGAAGGTGCGAAATTGTCCCGTGTGTGGCGGGGTGAGTCCGACCCGGCGGGAGAACCACGTCCGCATGTTGTCGAAGATCTCGTAGAAGGTCGGGATCACGAGGAGGGTGAGCACCGTGGAGGTGATCACGCCACCGATGACGGCGACGCCGAGGGGGGCGCGGAACTGGGCGCCTTCCCCGCGACCCAGAGCCACCGGGATCATACCGGCGATCAGCGCGAAGGTCGTCATCAAAATGGGACGCAAGCGAATCGCGCCGGCTTCGATGAGCGCCTCACGCAGTGGCATGCCGTTCTTTTCGCGGGCCCACTTCGCGAAGTCCACCAGCAGAATCGCGTTCTTGGCCACGATGCCGCACAGCAGGATCACGCCGATCAGGCTCATCAGGTTGATCGTATTGCCAGTGATCGCGAGGGCGCCCATGACGCCAATCAGCGACAGCGGCAGCGAGATCAGAATGGCGATCGGATCGAGGAACGAGCCGAACTGCACCACGAGAATGAGGTACATCAGCGCCACCGCCACACCGAGCGCGATGAAGATGCTGCCGAAGACTTCATTCTGCTGCTCCACCTGACCACCACTCGACCGCTTCACGCCGGCCGGCAGCTGAATGCCAGCCGTCTTGGCTTCGAAGTCGCCGACGACTTCGGTGAGCGAGCGACCGGCGATGTTGCCCTGCACCTTGATCACGTTGTCGCGATCGAGGTGGTTCACGATGGCCGGACCGAGCTCGCTCTTGATACGCGCCACCTGCTGCAGCGGCACGAGCTGCGCGTTCGCTCCTTGACCGAGGGCGATCGGCAACTGCGCGAGGTCGACGCCGCGGGCGCGGGCTTCCGGCGCCAGGCGCACCATCACCTTGCGCGTCTGGTTGGTCGGATCGACCCAATCACCGGCATCAAGACCGGCGAACGCCGGGCGGATGGCCTGGGCGACCTGCCCCACGCTCAATCCCAGCGACGCCGCCAGCGCGCGGTCCACCTGGACTGTGAGTTCCGGCTTCTGTCCCTTGGTGCTCAGGCTTACGTCCACCGCGCCAGGCGTGGTCTTGAGCGCCGTGAGGTACTCGTCGGCTACGGTTTGGAGTGCCGCCTTGTCGGTGCCGCGCAGCTCGATGGAGATCTGCTTTTCCTGTCCGGCAAAGTCGTTCGTGAATACGGAGATATCGCTGCCGCCAACGCGCTTCACATCCTCACGAATCGCGGCGGCGAGCGTTTCGGCGTCACGCTGTCCGGCCTTCAGTCGATCGCCCTTGGTCTTGAGCTTGAGATACACGCTCGCCTTGTCGACCGCGCCGCTGGCGCCACCAGCCGTCACAAACGAGTACGTGACCTCCGGATACTTCGACGTGATGGCGAACGTCTCGTTCACCTTCTGGCGCAGATAGTCGAGGTTCGCACCTGGTGGCGTCTCGATCGTCATCTGCACTTCGGCGTTGTCTTCGAGCGGGAAGAACCCGCCGCCGACCAGACCCGCGGCCGGCATCGCGATGGCCAGCACGAAGCTCGCAACGGCCAGCAGCACCATCGACTTCGGGTGGTCCAGCGCCCAGCCGATCAGCTTGCGGTAGTTATTGGCGAGTCCGTCGAACCACTTGTTGAATTTGTCGAGCTTCTTGGTGATCCACCACTTCTCATGCTCTTCCTCATGCGGATCGGGCCAGTAGGCCGACAGCATGGGATCGAGCGAGAATGACACGAACAACGACACGAGCACCGAACAGGCGATGGTGAGCGCGAACGGCTTGAACCACTGCCCCGACTCACCCTCCAGGAACGCGATCGGAATGAACACGGCGATGATCGAGAACGTGGTCGCCGCGACGGCGAGTCCGATCTCGTCGGTGCCTTCACGCGCCGCCGTGTAATGGTCTTTCCCCATTTCCACGTGTCGCACGATGTTTTCTCGTACCACGATGGCGTCGTCGATGAGAATACCGATCGCCAGCGAGAGGCCGAGCAGCGACATGGTATTCAGCGTGAAGCCGAAGGCCCACACCGCCACGAAGCTCGCCAGCACCGACACCGGCAACGCCAGACCGGTGATCACCGTGGAGCGCCACGAGTTCAGGAACAGGAACACCACCAGCACCGTGAGCACGGCGCCTTCCACCAGCGCATCGCGCACGTTGTTGACGGAGTTCTCGACGCGGGTGCCCTTGTTCTTCACCACATCGAACTGCGCGCCCTTCGGCAGCGTGGGCCGCAGCTCTTCAACCTTCTTGAAGATCGCTTCTGCCACCGCCGTGGTGGAGTAACCGTTGGACTTCTTGATCTCGATGCCGACCGCGTCGCGCCCGTTGTACAACGCCAGCGTGCGCTGCTCTTCGACGCCATCGGCGGCCGTCGCCACGTCGCCCAAGCGCACGACGCGACCGCCACGTTCCGCGACCACCAACTGCATGAAATCCGCCGGAGTCTGCAGTCGCCCCTGCAAGCGGATCGTCCGCTCGTCGAGCGAACTGGTCACACGCCCCACCGGTACGGCCAGATTGCCGGCCTGCAGCGCCGCCGTGACCTGTGGCACGCTCACGCCAGCCGCCTGCAACCTCTGCGGATCGAGATTGACCGTGAGCTCGCGCTTCACACCACCCGACACCTGCACGTCGGCCACACCGGCGATCGAGCGCAGTTCACGCGTGATGCCGGGATCGGCAATCTGCGTGAGCTGCGCCGGCGTGAGCGAGGTGGAGTACAGCGACAGCGTCACGATCGGCGCGTCGGTGGGATTGAACTTCCGCAGGATCGGCTCTTCCATTTCCTGCGGCAAATCCTGACGCTTGGTGCTGATCGCGTCACGAATGTCCTGCGTGGCTTCGGAGAGGTCCTTTGAGTACACGAACTGCGTCACGACCTGCGCAAAGCCGTCGCGCGCTTCGCCGTTGATCGACTTCACGCCCGAGATGCTCTGGATCGCTTCCTCGATCGGCTCGAGCACTTCGCGCTCGACCTGCTCAGGGGAGGCACCGGGATAGATGATCGTGGTCAGCACGATCGGCGGCTGCACTTCCGGAAATTCGTCCGTCTGCAACTGCGTGAGGGCGACCAAGCCGAACCCCACCAGCGTGAGCATCGCCACAACGGTGATGAGGGGCCGCTTGATCGCGAAATCAGAAATGAACATGGGGGCGTGGTTGGATGATTATCCGATGCGTCAGTTCTTCTTCGCGGGCGCGGTACTCGGGGTCTCGGCGGGCGTCGCATCACGCGGTGCGGACACCACGACCGGCGACCCGACCGATATGCCTCGGGCAGCACCCAGCAACACCGTGTCGCCGCTCGCAATGCCGGCCGTCACTTCGTACATAGACGCCGCTTCGTCGCGCGCGCCGAGCTGCACGTCGACCTTCTCCACCTTGCCGCCCTTCAGGCGCATCAGCGTGGGCACGATCCCGGTCTGATCGACCGCACTCTCCGGCACCAGCACGCCGACGCGCTTCTGCGACGCCACGCGACCTTCCACGAACAGTCCCGCCACCAGCACGCCGGCCGAATTCGGCACCGACGCCAACAAACGCACCTGCTTGGTCTGCGGATCCACCATCGGACTCACCCGCGTCACTTTGCCTTCGAGGACGCGATCCGAGCCGTTCACCGTGAACAGCACCGGTGCACCGATACGCACATCGGCCAGGGCCGTGGTCGGCACTGAGGCTTCGAGCTTGAGGCTTCGCGGATCGATCACGGTATACAACGCCGATCCCGGTGAGACCACATCGCCCGGGCTCACGGCTCGCTCGGCGACAATCCCCCCAAACGGCGCGCGGATCGTGGCATTGCGCAGGCTCTTCTCCGCCGACTCCAATCGCGACTTCGCGTCGGCCAGCGCCGCTTGCGTGCCCAGATTCGCATTGGTTGCTGACTCGACATCCCGTTCGGCAATCGCCCCGGCGGCGGCCAGCGTCTTCGCCCGCTGCAGCTCGCGGGCCGCCTGCTCGGCCGCTACCGTGATTTGCGTGACCGCAGAGCGCGCGGACAGCACCGCCCCACGCACGTTGGAATCATCCAGGCGCGCCAACACCATGCCCTCACTCACCCGTTCGCCCGCCTCGGCGTAGGTCTGCAGCACGGCGCCGCTCATCTCGGCGCGAATACGCGCTTCCCGATCGGCCGTCAGCGTGCCGGAAATGGCCGGACCGCTGCGCAACGTGTCGGTGCGCGCCACGGCGATGTTTTCCGGGCCGATGTTCTGGGAGACGGGCGCCGCGTTGGCGGCCGAGGTGTCCTTGTCTTTACTGCACGCGGTTCCCACCAGCGTCGCCGCGAGGAGAGCGAGGGACGCGGATCGGCGAGTCATGGTATTCATCGAGTGGGGCCGGTGGACGAGGTGGAACCCTGCGACAGGGGGAGATAAGGGAGCAATTCGAGACGCTTGCGTGCGACCTGCAGATTGCGCGCGGCCTGTGCGCGATTCGCGAGAGCCTGCTGCAACTGATTACGCGTCTCGGAGAGTTCGAGCTGCGTGGAGATCCCTTCGCGAAAGCGCACTTCGGCGATATCGTAGGCGCGCTGCGCCTGTTCGGCGGTGCCGACACTGGCCTGCCACGATGCTTCCGATTCGGTGAGCTGCGCGACGGCCTGACGGGCATCGAGCGACGCCCCTTCCTGCGCGAGGCGCAACCGCTGGCGCGCTTCGATCACCGAGGCTTCGGCGGCCTGCACTTCGCCGCGCACGCGTCCACCGGTGAAGAACGGATACGACAGGCCGATGCCGACGGTCCAGTTCGGGAAGAAGTCTCCGAGGCTCTTCGGCAGGATGCCCGCTGGGTACGCGAGGCGCTGATAGTTGGTGGTCGCGGCGATCGACGGCAGGCGCTGCGCC
>CAITQY010000160.1 GCA_903894655.1 uncultured Gemmatimonadota bacterium | reverse complement strand
CGCTGCCCCTGCGGGCAGAGCGTCAACGGCCAAAAAGATTACTTGCTTCTATTTTCACCCTCGCGCCCCAAAAAGAGCGCGAGGTTTTGAAACTAAATGACAGCGCGCTTCGCTTCGGGCGCGTGTGCCTCGAATGTTTCGCGCATCGCCTTCGCCAGCTCAGGCGCGACGCGACGAATCGCGGCGAACGCTTTCGTCGTCGCTTGGTGAACGCCTTGCTTGTCGAGCGCCACCTTGGCGCCGCGTTCCTCAAATGATTCCGCGATGAGCACAGGATTTCCCGTTTGCCATGCAACGTAGAGCCACAAGGCCGCAGGGTCTGCGCGGTACAGATCACACAGCCGGTGCAACCAGTCCGTCACCCGCCCTCGCGACGCCCCCTCCCCCCATTCGAGCAGGCGTGCGCATATCTCGGCCGCGATGGCAGCGGAGTCATCGGGTGGGGTGCCCTCGTGTTCGATGGGTCTCATGACGTGCCTCCGTTCCACAGGTCATGCGTGGGGGCATCCAGCAGTCGGGTCATCTCGGGTGACAGCGTGTCCTTGATGTCGAACAGATCAGACGCGCCCCCTCTGGAGGTGATCGCCAGTGTAAACGCGAAGTCGCGCAGCTTGCGGATTCGCTCGTTGTGCTCTGCGCATACCGCGCGCCGGGATGCCGTGAGTGTGTCGATAGCGTCGTATGCCTTGCAACGCGCCTGCGCCATCTGGGCCTGCTTGCTTTCGTTGTCCATATCGTTGTTCCTTCCGTATTCCTTCCCTGATGCGCGCATCAGGCGCGCTCTGTGTCCCGATGCTGAATACGTGTGGACCCGATTCCTTCCTCGTCAATAGGCTTATCGCAAACGCGCGACAAATCGTGCGGGCGGGTTAGAATTTAATTTCACGACACACTTCCGCCATGCGCCGAACACACGACGGCCCGATGACATCAGCGAACCATGCGATGGGCTCGTTGGCGGTCACGATCACCGCCTTTTGATGCGCGTACAGTTCGTCGAACAGCTCGCGCACCGTCCGCTTGTTGCGCTCGTTCCACTCTGCTTTGTCGAGGTCGTCGATGATGAGCAGATCAGCCCGCAACACCCGCTTGTAAAACGCCCGCGGCTCGCCGTCCATGTGGGCAGAGAAGTAGTCCTCACACAGACTTTGCCCGCTGGCCTTGATCGTGAATTTCCCGTGCCGGACGTGGCCGCGCCCGAACTGGCGCCACGCCATGCGGCTCTTGCCGCGCCCGGTCTCGTGCGACCAGAGCCACAGTCCAGGGTGCGCGCCGTTCCACGCGTCGGCCTCGTCCCATGCGGCCGGGTTGGCGACCAGCGCCCGGTCGATGGGCTTCCGAAACTCTGCGGGGCAAAGTTCCTTGAACCGCGCCAGCCGTTGCGCGGTCAAATACGCCCCGATGTCGAACGGTGGCGGCGTTGACCCGTCCGCGCGCTCGGATGGCGGGAATTGGCCTAGAATCGCCGCCAGCGGTTGCGCGGTGTCGGTCTCGTGTTCGGTGTTCATGGTCAGCGCATCGTGGACCGGCCCGCCATCGGACGCTCGGCACGGTTTAGCCAGTTGATGAAACGGGCGCGGGACAGGGTGCGGCGCTTGTTCTCACACCACACGGCGGCTTTCGCGTGCTCACGCAGCACGTCGATGCCCTCATAGGCCGGATTGCGTTTGAGGCCGTCGAGCCAGTCGGCGTCGGTCG
>CAITQY010000159.1 GCA_903894655.1 uncultured Gemmatimonadota bacterium | reverse complement strand
GTGGCGCCCGTCTTCGTCACCTTGGTGCTGGTGATCTTGGCGCCGGTGAGCACCTCGATCTTCCGCTTCTTGAACGCCTTCGCCAGCTCGGCGCTGCAATCGGCGTCTTCAATGGGGAGGATCGTGGGGGCGACTTCCACCATCGTGACCTTCGTGCCGAACGCGGAGAACACGTCGGCGAATTCCACCCCGACGGCGCCGGCACCCACCACGACCATCGACGCCGGGGCCTTCTCGGCGATCAGCACGTCATCGCTGGAGAGCACGACATTCTTGTCGAGCGCGAGACCGGCCTGCGGCAGCCCCTTCACGCGTGAGCCGGTGGCAATGACGACGGCCTTCTTGGCTTCGTGCGTTTCCTTCTTGCCGTCGGCCAGCGTGACGGTGACCTTCTTCCCCTTCTCGATGACGCCTTCACCGCGGATCGACTGGACCTTGTACTTCTTCATCAGGAAGTCGACGCCCTTGGAGTTCTGCGCGCTGATGGCGCGCGAGCGCTTCATAGCCGGACCGAAGTCGAGCGTGATGCCGTCGAGGGTGATGCCGTGTTCGGCCGCCTTGCCGAGCTTCACCGCGAGGCCGGCGCTTTCGAGCAGTGACTTGGCCGGAATGCAGCCCCAGAGCACGCAGGTGCCGCCGAGGCCTTCACGTTCGATAACGGCCACCTGCATGCCCAGCTGGGCACAGCGGATAGCGCAGACGTAGCCGGCGGGACCACCGCCAAGAATGATGACGTCGAACAAAGCCATGATAGTCGGGGATAGACGGGGAAGGACGATGCCGAAAGATAGCGAAAGATGCGCGCTACCGTTGAACCGTCCGCACGCCATCCGAGAAGATCACGTCGATCGCCCGTCCGCTGGTCACGACCGCGTCGCCCGAGCGCCGTACGAAGCCCATCAGCGCCCCGGTGGCTGCGTCGCGCACCATGGCCATGGGATAGGCCGCACTGTTCCACGTGACACGCGCCCGGCCGTCGGTGGTGCGGTCGACCTGGGACGCTACCTGCGGCGCGACGGGCGTGCCACCGGCGCCCGGCGCCGTCATGCGTGCGCTCCGACGCGCCACAGCAGAGAGCGGGTAGCGGGCGTCACGCACGCGGATGGAGGCGAGTCGTGCCTCGAGCGTGGCGCTCCACGGCACGACCACGGCAAACTGCCGTTCATCGGCCGCGGTGGCATGGTCCACCCGCTGGGCCTCGATCGGGGTGTCGAGCAGCGTGGTGCCATCGCCATCGAGCAGTTCGAGCCGGTGCGAGGCGGACACGGCACTCGCGCTCACCGGGGCGTTCACCCGGAACGCGGGCTCCAGCTGAATGCGGCCGTCGACCACCCGTCCCCATACCAGCAGTCCTTCGCCTGGTGCACTTGGCGACGACACGCCGCCGACAGCGCTGCGATGCTGCATGACGGCCGACCAGGTGTAGTCGCTGATCCACTGATTCGTGCAATAGCCCATCACGTCGGTCGCCGCCGGCGAGACGAGCGTGTTGGAGAGACTGTTCCATCCCCAGTTGCCGATCACGCCGCCCGAATAGGGATAGTTGCTATCACCCGTGGTGCCGCAGGGCGCGTGTTCGCGCGAGAAGTTGTGGCCCCATTCATGGGCCGCCACGCCGTCGCCGCTGGGGAGATGGTCCCAGCCGATCGCGGCGCGACCGGGCATGTAGCCGTAGCCGGCGATGCCGCTGGTGTACGACACCTTGAGCACGCCGTAGTAGTGCATCGTGCTCGGCGCGCCGTCGGTGGTACGCAGCGCGTTGATCTCGCTGAGTACCGTGAGCCACTGCCCATTGCCGTCGTTGCTCTGAATGTCGGTGGCGCTGGAGGTGAACGGCGCGCGTATGTCGGACGAGACCGTGCCCAGCGGGAACATGCGCTGCACCGACGACAGGAATGACGCCTTGTTGGCCCCGCTCACATTGCCGGTGAGGGCGCCGACCACGATGGGCACGAAGCGCACGTTGAACGTGGGGACGCTGTTCACGCGGATCGTCTGCGGCGCGCCGCTGCTCGGCCAGACGTTATCGCTGCGGTCGGCGTCGGTGATGGCGAGTGACGGGTCGAGATCGACGAGCACGCGCGTGGTGGGGCGGATGTTGGCGCCCGGCACCAGCAGGTTCCACGTGGAGGTCAGCGTGCCCTCGGCGCTCGCGGTACGCACGCTCGTTTCGGGTGCGGTGATGGTGGCCGTCTGCAGCAGCGAGCTGCCGTCGTAGATGCGCACCCGGACATCGGGGCGCGCCGCATTTGCGGCGTTGGCCTGCACGAACACGCGGAGCAGGGCATCGCGGCCCGCCACCAGCGATACGCTGTTGTCGAGATTCTGGATCGCCTGCGTGAGATAGACGTTGGTGATCGCGTAGTTGGCGGCCACGATGGCCGCGTACGAGAAGGTGGCCGTGGTCGTGCCGTTCGCCGTGATCGTGACGCTCTGCGACGAGGGCGACGGCGTATAGGTGGTGGCGCCACTCAGCACCGGGTTGGCGGTGATGGTCCAGCTGCCTATGGGCAGTGACGACACGGTCCCCGCGCCGCTGGCGGTGCGCGGTGCGCCCACGCCGGTGAGGGAGAACGTCGGGGTGGCCCCGCCGGCGAGACCGCTCGTGGAGATGGTGACGGCCCCGGTGGCCAAGGCATACGACACGGTGGCCGGCGCGGCTACCAGCGACGCGACCACGGTGACCGACTGCGACGCGGGTGACGGCAGGTACGTGGTGCCGGCCGCCGACACGTTCGCGGCGGTGAGGCGATAACTGCCGGGGGCGAGCAAGCCGAGCGTGGTGGTGCTCGTGACAGTTCGCGCGTAGCCGCCAGGTCCCGTGATGCTCACGCTGCCGGTGGCGCCACCGGGGAGGCCGGCCACGACGACGGCGAGTGAGCCGGTGGTGATGGTGTACTGCACCGGCAGCCGCAGCGTGTCACCGGCCGCGACCGTGGTGTCGCGCGAGGTCGGCGTCGGCAGATAGGTCGCGCCGCCGCTGGTCACGCTGCCGGCGCTGAGGCGCCAGCGTCCGGATGCCGCAGGGGCGATGCGCGTGGTCGCCGTGATCGGCGAGGCGACGCCCGCTGGCGAGGTCAGCGTGATGTCGGCGGCGGTGCCATTCGGCAGCCCGGACACCGACAGGTCGACGACCGTCGGTACGATCGTGAAGGCAACGTTGATGGTGGTTGTATTGCCCGTGGTGATGGCGAGGGTCTGGGTCGCGGTGGCGGGCATGTAGCGCACCCCCGCCACCGTGAGCCGACCGGCCGATAGGGTGTAGCTGCCCACCGGGAGCGAATCGATCGTAGCGGGGCCACTGAGGGCCCGTGCGGCGTTGCCACCTGCCAGCGTCAACGTCGGAACTGCGTCAGCGGGGAGACCACTGGTCGTGACGACGGCGCGTCCGACCTGCGCCGCATACGCTACGGTTGCCGGTGCCGCCGTGAGCGAGGCGCTCACGATGACGGTGATGGTGTCGGTGGCCGGGCGATACGTGATACCGCCGGCCGCGACGGCGGTGGCGATCACCCGGTAGGCACCGGGGGTGAGTTCGGTCAGGGTGGACGTCGCCGTCAGCGCCCGGGTGAACCCGTTGGGACCGGTGACCTGCGCCGCGCCCGCCAGCCCAGTGGGAAGCCCGGTAAGAGCCACGGCCAGCGCACCGCTGGAGACCTCGTAGCGTACCGCGACGCGCGCGGTGTCCCCGTACAACACGAGGGTGTCGATGGCGGAGGGGGACGGTGAATAGCGTGCTCCCCCCGACCGCAGCGTGCCGGCCGCGACTTTCCAGCGACCGGTGTTGGCGGTGCTGAGCAGGCGCGACGCCGTCACGGCGACATCACCCCCACCTGGGGGCGACACGGTGACAGGCGCATCGACGCCAGCCGGCACCCCCGAAATCGAGAGGTCCATCGCCGACGGCAACGGCGCGTACGTGACCGTTGCCGTGGCGGGCGCGGACCCGCTCACCACCGTGACCGTGACCGTGGCCGGCGTGGCGGCGTAGGTGCCATCGGCCGTGCGCACGGGACGTACGGTAATCGTGTACTCGCCGGCGGGGACGTCGACCCAACTCACGGTGCCGGTTGCGGCACGCGAGAAGGCGGCGTTGGCGACGGTGATCGCCGCATTGGTGCCCGTGGGCAGTCCGGCCACCGCGAGGCTCAAGACGCCCGGCGGAATCGGTGCAGGCGTGGGCGGCGGCGGTGGCATGGTCGGGCCGGCCGGCGAATCGCCTCCGGCGCAGGCCGAGAGCAGGGAGAGCGTACAGAGCAGCGCGAAGCGCGTCGAGAATCGTCGCATGGACCAGGCGTTGAAGGCTGAGCTAAGGACGATTGACAACGCCGAACGCACCAACCGCGCGAGGCGATTGGTGCGT
>CAITQY010000158.1 GCA_903894655.1 uncultured Gemmatimonadota bacterium | reverse complement strand
GCCGCGCCAAAGCTCCTTGCGCAGGCGTACGCACAGGGGCTGCGTCCGCTGGCGCTGGCCGAGTTCTGGTGGGGCGCCCCCCCGCGCACCGGGGACCGTCGCGCCGGCTCGTTCTATCCCGCCTGCCAGGGGAAGTGTCCACCTATACTCGCGCACATGCTCGGTGGGCTGCCCGCCGATCCGCCGCCGGTGTTCGGGGCGGCCGCCATCGCAGCGTCTGAGCCGCGGGTGGTGTACGAAGACGAATACCTCGTCATCGTGGACAAGCCGTGCGGCCTGCTGTCGGTGCCCGGTCGGAGTGGATTACTGCGCGATTCGGTGTCCACACGGCTCCGGGCGCGCTATCCCGATGCCACCGGACAGCTGGTGGTGCATCGCCTCGATCTCGACACCTCGGGGCTGCTGCTGGCGGCCAAGGGCGCGACCACCTTCTCGGCGCTGCAGCGACTGTTCTCCCTGCGCGAGATCCGCAAACGCTACGTGGCCTGGCTCGACGGCGAGATCGTGGGCGACGAGGGCATGATCGACTTTGCCATGCGCATGGATATCGACGACCGGCCTCGGCAAATCCACGATCCGGTGCACGGGAAGCACGCGGTGACCGCATGGCAGGTGCTCGAGCGTGCCGGCGGGCGCACCAAGGTGGCCTTGACGCCGCACACGGGGCGCACGCACCAGTTACGCGTGCATGCGTCGAATCCGCTCGGTCTCGACGCGCCAATCGTGGGCGATCGCCTGTACGGACGCTCCGCGCCAGAGCATGGCGAGCGACTGCTGCTGCACGCCGAGTCGTTGGCGTTCGTGCATCCGGACACGGGGGTCGAGGTGCTGGTGACGAGTGCGGTACCGTTTTAGCTGTCTGAGTGCGAACTGCCAACCGCTTAGGGAGCAGGGAGGAGGGTGTCAGGGAGGAGGAGGCAGGGGCACGACGCTGCTGTCCTGCACACTCCACCCTGATATCCTCCCTCCTGCTCCCTAAGCGGTTGGCAGTTGCGAGTTAGCAGTTGCGAGTTAGCAGTTACGAGTTAGCAGTTGTGAGTCGCCACTTACCGTGGCAGCCCCTGCTCTATGTCCGCCGCGATGTACGCCATCACGGCCATGACCGCCACGCAGCGCTGCACTTCCGCCCGATCGAGTTTGTCGGGGGTGTCGGCATCGGTGTGGTGGAACCAGAAATAGCGTGTGCCGTCCACGTTGAGTCCCATGCCCGGCACGCCGGTAGCCATGATCGGACCAATATCCGCGCCACCGCCGGACGCTTCGATCTTGCCGGCATTGATCGGGTTGAGCAACGAACCGATTGCCGTCACGATCGCGCGTGCCGCCGGGGAGCCCGTGAAGCCGAAACCGAGCGGTGAGAACACGCCGCCGTCGGATTCGATGGCCAGCTGGTGCGTCTCGTTCTGGTGTGCATCGCGATACGCCGCACCGCCACGTCCGCCGTTCTCTTCGTTCGTCCAGCCAACAGCGCGGATGGTCCGACGCGGTGTGAGGCCGAGCTTCTTGAGCAGTCGAATCGCTTCCCACGCCACGACCACGCCACCGGCGTCGTCCATGGCGCCCTGTCCCACATCCCACGAATCGATGTGACCACCCATTACCACGATTTCGTCGGGCTTTTCGCGACCGCGCAGTTCACCCATCACGTTGTGGCTCTGCGCATCGGGCAACATCTTCGCGCTCATCGTGAGCGTCACGCGGACCTTGTCGCCGCGGTTGATCATGCGACGCATCATCATGGCGTC
>CAITQY010000157.1 GCA_903894655.1 uncultured Gemmatimonadota bacterium | reverse complement strand
GACCGGATCCGCTCCAGACGGTCCACCAGCAGCCACGGCTCGCCGTTGCGCGACACACCGTGCGACGACCGCGGGTAGCGCACGAGTTCCGTTGGGACGCCGAGCTTCTTGAGCGCCATGTACCACTGCTCGCCTTCACCCATCGGCGTCCGCCAGTCCTCCTCCCCTTCGATGATCAACGTGGGTGCGGTCACTCCGGCCACGTGCGTGAGGGGAGAGAGTTTCGTGTAGCGCTCCTGCTGCTCCCACGGAAATCCGTAGAACTCGAACTCTGTCATGTTCGGGATGTCGGACATTCCCCACCAGCTGTACCAGTTGGCGATACCGCGGCTGCTCACGGCCGCGGCAAATCGGTTGGTCGTGGCGGTGAGCCAGTTCGTGCTGACCCCTCCGTAACTGCCACCCGATACGCCGAGTCGGTTCGCATCAATGGCCGGATACTTCCGAAGGACCGCCTCCACCCCATTCAGATAATCCTCCGAGTCCATGTCGTGCCAATTGCCGCGCGTCGCGTACTCGAATTTGTTGCCGTAGTTCGACGAGCCACGCGGGTTCGAATACAGCACGAAGAAGCCCGCGGCTGACAGCATGTGGAACGTTTGGAAGAACGTCTGTCCGTACGCCCCATGTGGGCCGCCGTGAATCTTGAGCACCATCGGGTAGCTCCGACCCGGTTGATACCCCACTGGCTTCACCACCCAGCCCTCGATCTCCGTCCCGTCGGCGACCTTCCAAGTCAGGCGCTCCGTCGGTTCGATGCGCACGGTGGCAAGCCAGGCATCGTTCAGGTGCGACACGCGCGACTCGCGACCGCCGTCGGCGCGCGCCACGAATACTTCGGCCGGGATGTCGGCGGTCGTCGCGGTGAACGCCATTAGCGTCCCATCCGTGCTGTAGCTCACCGCGTTGAGTTGCCGATCCCCCTGCGTGACCTGCCGGACGGCACCACCGGCCATTGGTACTTCGAAGACGTGCTCATTGCCCCCGACCCCCGCTTCGAAACGGACGGCCTTACCATCCGCGGTCCATGTCGGCGCTCCCGGATTGAGCGACCATGTGGAGGTCAGGTTGCGTGGCGTTCCCTGAAACGACCCGTCGGCACCGATCGCCACCATCATCACGTCCAACTCGGCGCCTGTCTCGGGCAGGGCAAGAAACGCCAGCCACTTCCCATCGGGCGACGGCGCGGGAGCGTACTCCGAGCCGAGATCGCCAGTCAACCGCCGCGGCGCGCCGCCGTCGCGCGCGACGACAAAGATGTCACGCGTCTGCTTCACCGAGGGCACGTCCCACTGCGAATCGCCGCTGGTGAAGAGCAGGCGCCCATCCGGTGACCAGACGGGGTCGCTGGCATCGAACGTAAAGTTCGTGAGCTGCGTAGGCGCCCCGCCGGCCGCGAGAACCACGTACAGCTGCTTATGCGGCATGGTGGATGGATCGGGCAGCAGTGCCAGCGTACCATCCGCCTTGTAGTGGAACGCGGTGATCACGCGGCCGTCCATTCGTTCGGCGTCCAACGTGCTCGTACGCGCATTGGGTGAGATCCACCCGACACGCGCTTTCGCTCCCTTGGCCTCGGGATCGGCCGGCTGCGTGTAACTGTAGGCGATGTAGCGACCATCCTCGGACCAGATCGGCGTTCCCCGCACATCGTTCCGTCGCGTACGTACACCACTGCCCGGCGAGTACATCACGGATGAGGTCGTGCGTCCATCACGCGACAGGAAGCCCAGCGTGCTGCCGTCCGGCGACCAGGACGGCAGCGAACTTTCGGTAGTGGAGTCGGAGACGCGCGTGGGCGCGCCAGCGGACGCTCCGCCCGTCAGCGAGGCCATCCAGACCTCGCGGTGCCGCTTGTTCGCGTCTTCCACCACCCGCGTCACGGTGTAGGCAACGCGTCGGCCATCCGGCGAGAGCGCCACCTCACCGACATCGACGATGCGGTAGTAGTCCGCCGCCGTCACGCCCCGCGGCTGTTGTGCGATAGCGCCCGTTGCCGTGCAAAGCGCCAGCAATAGCGTGTGCCCTGAGCGTGCCAACGATCGGTGCATCGGTTCCCTTCCTCGTGCGGGTGAGTGGAACGAGCCAGGTGATCGAGCGCCGCCGGTGAAGGCGACGGAGCGACGGGAGCTAGCGGAAGTTCGGGTTGTTGGTGCGCTCCTGAATGGGCACCGGCCAGCAGCGGCCATTGCCATAGGCGGGCACGTTCGGCTTCCGATAGGCGGTGCCCACCGGTACGAGAAACGGCAGTTGCGTGGGATACCGTCGGTAGTCGCCCATCCGCTTTCCTTCCACGTAGAAGTCGAGCGTCTTCTGACGCAGAAACTCCACGAGCACGCTCGCGTCGTCGGTCGCGCCGGTGTAAGCGGGCTGTGCGTTGGCGCTACGACGTAACGCGACCAGTGCCAGCATGGCCGGAGTGCCCTGTACCTCGGCGGCGATGTAGTCTGCCTCGAGCTTCGAGGCCAGGCGAATCGGCGCCGCGTAGTTGTTGAACTTGTTGATCGACCACATGTCGGTCACGCCGTCCATCGGGCGCAGCTTGTTCACCAGAT
>CAITQY010000156.1 GCA_903894655.1 uncultured Gemmatimonadota bacterium | reverse complement strand
GCCGCCACCTCCGCCGCGCGCAAAACCGATGAGGCTTACTAACTCATCCGGTGGAAAGTGCTGCTCGGCCCACGCGATCAACTGGTCGGCCGCTGCTTCGGTGATCACTGCTGCCGCTTCACGAGCGGGATAACAGAGCGCCTCTAACAGGCGAATCAGGTTCATCCACGTAAAGAGCACCAACACTGGACTGGACGCACCGGCATAACGGGGCTGACGCATACCCTCAACCGCATCCGCCCAGGTGACATAGCGGTTGCGACGGTCGTCGAAAAAAAACAGCCCATGCCTGTGATTGTACTCATCCGCATACACCACCTGTTGCGGGTGAATATCGCAAACCGACACATCAGGCGTTCCCCCTGACTCATACGGCAGGTTCAGCGCACAGACACAAAACCCACGCGCCTTGCGCTGCTGCAGTGTCAGCGGCGCCACCGTTCCGCCGTCTGAAGCGGACACGTCGTCGGCCGGCGTCATGGTCAAAATGCACTCCGGGTGGCTGCTCGCACGATACCCGTCAGGGTCGGCGAGCGTTGTTTGTCAGTGTATCGTACCGTCAGGGTACGGTGCCGTGTGAGGCGGCGCCATGCTTATTCGTGGATTTGCGCGAATTGCGCGGTCCCGGGTTCCGGAGACACGGTGCGGAGCTGTCCAGGCGGCGTGGGCGCCAGGCACTGGCGGTAGGCACTGGCGGTAGGCACTAGCCAGCGCACGGCGCACATGCAGCGAGGTGCGCGACAAACACATCATGGCCGCGCCCTGCTCAACGGGAGCGCGATGCGGGAGTGCGATGCGGGAGCGTCGCCCGCATGCCGCGCAGTGCGAAATCGCACTGCGCTCGCAACGACGTGACGGAGCTACTTGTGGCGGAACGTGATGCGTCCGCGGCTCAGATCATACGGCGAGACTTCGACCGTGACCTTGTCACCGGCGAGGATGCGGATGCGGAACTTGCGCATCTTTCCCGCCATGGTGGCCAGCAATGAATGTCCGTTTTCGAGATCGACACGGAACATCGCGCTGGGCAGAACGTCCGATACGACTCCCTCGAATTCGATGGCGTCTTCCTTCATACAACCTCCTTGGTCATGCGCACGTCGTACTAGGTCGTGGAACCGGAGTCGAGTGGCGCATCCTGGAGGAGCGCCTCGAGAGCCGTCCGAAGTTGATCGATACAGCGGCCCGCGAGTTCGAGGGACGCATAACCTTCGCGTTCCAGCGACTCCGGATGCCAATGCCACGTGGCTTCGCTCGTAGCCGAGGGAAGACAGGTCTCTTCCCAGACCGACTGCGGGGTGGCCGGCACCTGCCGCCATCCACGCCGTTCGGGGGCGTGTTCCCCACGCGGAGCGATCACGCCGCGCCACACAATGCACAGCAACTGTCCGGCGGCCGGGACATCGGTGCCGTTGCGGAGCCAGGCGACCGTAAGGGCGACGGGTCCGAGCTGGACGATGCAGCGATCGGGGGACAGGCGAACCGTGGGCGGTTCAATGGAGGTCTGCACCGCCAGCACCTTCGTGGCGGCGACGAGACCTTCGGATAAACGAGCAAACTCGCGCGTGCAGACAGCCTGGGCGCGGTGTGACGACAAAAATGACGTGCGAGCAGCAGTGTCGCGCGGATCAAACGCGCGTTCGGCGGGTGCGCTCTCAATCATGCGTGGTTCCCGGTGAGAGGGGACAACGCCGAAGCGCCGTGTGGCGGACAGAGGTCCGGGCACACGGCGCTTCGGGACGTCATACGCGATTCGCGTTACGCGAGGCGCTCATGACGAAAGGGCTGAACGCCCGAATTAGCGACCCATCCGCGTGACGTTCTCAGCGGCCGGGCCCTTCTGGCCCTGCACGATGTCGAACTCAACGGTCTCGCCTTCGGTCAACGACTTGAAGCCGCCGCCCTGAATGGCAGAATGGTGAACGAAGCAATCCTTCTGTCCGTTCGCCGGGGTGATAAAGCCGAAGCCCTTGGCGTCGTTGAACCACTTGACAGTGCCGGTCGTACGCATCGCGATACTCCTGTTTCTGATTTGGTGCTGGTGTCAGTCGGAGCACGCGGACAGACGAGCCGATGCAGAACGGAACCAACCACCTGGTACTCGTGATCAACCTCACGACGGTCGCCACCACTCGGTGACTGCGTTGCAAACAAAAAAAGACCCGCTCGATTTGGCAGGCCCGTTTCTATCGGAACTTGTCCATACGCCGAGGCGCATGCATCGCTTCAAAGAAGGTACAAGGTCTTCCCCGGAAACGCAAACACTCTGGCAACTATTTTTCGGCGATCCGGGTTACCTAGCTCCATATGGCACTGTGACTTGCCTACATCCACGAGTGCCCCCGCCAAGCACCCAGACGGCCAAACGGTCGAGTTCGCTAGCTTTCGAGTGCCACGGCGGCCGTCGCGGTCGGTCCTCGGACGCTCGGCGGCTATACTCCGCTATGGCACGAATTTCCCGGGATCGAGACGACGTCCACATCGCCCTGCTGCGTGGCGTCAACGTTGGTGGTACCAAAAAGGTGCCGATGCTGGAGCTCCGCGAGCTGGCGCGCAGCCTCGGCTTCGGTAATCCGCGGACGCTGTTGAATAGCGGCAACCTGGTGTACGCCGCCCACGGCAAGCCCACCGAAGAGGCCGCGATCGCCCTTGAGCAGGGCATCCTTCAACGGATGAAGGTATCCACCCGGGTCGTGGTGGTCACCGCCGCCGAGCTCGATCTGATCATCGAGGAGAATACCCTCGACGGCGACGACGTCGACCCGAGCTGCCTCTTCGTCTCGATTTGGCGCGACGCCTACGATCGCCACGCCCTTATGCCGCTGCTGGAGCAGGAGTGGGGTGACGATCGCCTCCAGCTGGGAACGCGCGCCGCGTATCAGCATGCGCCCGATGGCGCCTCGGAGAGCGACCTCGTCGACGCCGTGGCCGAACTGCTCGGTGACCGCGTGACGGCGCGGAATTGGAATACCATCGGCAAGCTGCAGGAACTGGTGGACGACGTCGCTGCCGCCGCCAACGCCGACGAGTAGACCGCGCCTGCCCCGGTTTCTTACGCGCCGCGCGCTGGCACTCGGCGCGTTCGTGGCCGTCGTGCTGCTGCTCGGTGCGCTGGTGTTCGGTGCGGTGGAGCGGCGCACGCCGCGATCGCTGAGCAGGCGCGACACGACGGCGGTGCAGCGTGCGGCCCTGCTCACCCTGTTCGTCACGCGTGAACACGCCAGGCAGCTCGTGTTCTGGAGCGACACGGCGCACACGTCACCGACGTTGCTCCTACTGCGCGAGATCGGGCTGACGCTTGAGGCACAGCCGCCGGACACGGCCGCGCTCGCCCTGCCCATGCCGGTGCACCTCGAGTCGCTCGCGACCATGGAGCAGCAGTTCCGCGCGTCGCCCGACGGCTGGGAAACGTGGTTCAAGCGCTTCCCGGCCAGCAGCGGCCTCATCGCGCTCACCCGTCCGGTCCTCCTCGCGACGTCGGCCGATGGTCTCGTGCGCGCGAGCGTGGTGGTGGCCCGGAGCTGCGGCGAGCACTGCCACTCGGCGTGGCGTGTTACGCTGCACCGCACCGCCAACGGCGCCTGGCGCACGCGTTCCGTCGAGCCCCTCACGCTGCCACGCGACTGAACGTCGATCCGCGCTCGCGGGTGGCGCTCGCGGGTGGCGCTCGCGGGTGGCGCTCGCGGGTGGCGCTCGCGGGTGGCGCTCGCGGGTGGCGCTCGCG
>CAITQY010000155.1 GCA_903894655.1 uncultured Gemmatimonadota bacterium | reverse complement strand
GGCCGGAAGGTGAGACGACACGACTGACCGAGATGAAGACCGACCCCCTCGACCACGGCCTCCCCTCCGATCGTGCGCCGCTGGCCCGCTGGCTCGCTAGGTGCTCCCATCACCCCAGCGGCAGCCTGGGCAGCCTTCGCCATCATGTCGCGCTACCATCGGGGGCACCGACGGCGCGAGTGGTCGCGGCCGCGTTACTCACGAGCTGCTCGAGAGGACGCACAATCTTCGCCAGTCGGGCAATGGCCGCCGCCGCGCGAAGATGATCGCGGTGTGGTCGCGCCGGATAACCGGACCATGTCTCGCCGGCCGGGACGTTACCGATCGCACCGGCGCCACCGGCCAAATTGGCTCGCGCGCCGACCGTGGCATGTCCTCCGATTCCCGCCTGGCCACCCACCTGCACGCCATCGCCGATCCGGGCAGAGCCTGCCACACCGACCCCGGCGGCGAAGAAACAGCCGCGGCCGATACGCACGTTGTGGGCGATGTGGACCAGATTGTCGATCTTGGTCCCCGCGCCAACGACCGTATCGTCCACGCTGCCGCGATCGATGCAGCTGTTCGCGCCGACCTCGACGTCGTGCTCGAGGACACAGCGCCCCGCATGCGGTATGCGCACCACCCCATGGTCCTGGGGAACGAAGCCGAAGCCTTCCCGGCCAACCCGGGCTCCCGCATGGAGAATGACGCGGTCTCCCAGCTCGGTAAACGGGTAGACCACGGCCGAGGCATGCACCCGAACGTCCGTGCCCAGCACCGCGCCGGCGCCGATTACCGCCTGGGCGCTGATCCAGGAACCATCGCCGATCACGGCGCCCTCGCCGATCACGACGAAGGGCTCGATCGTCACGCCTTCGCCGAGGCGCACATCGTTCGCAATCACGGCGGACGGGTGGACCCCGTGGGCGCGGGGCTCCTTGCGGTGGAATCGCGCCAGCAAGGTGACCATGGCGTCGACCGGCTTGGCCACCACGATCCGGGTGGACGGCGCACCTGCGTGTTCGGCGAGCTCCGGTGCGATGAGCACCACACCGGCACGCGATGTCGCGAACCACTGCGCATAACGCAGCTGTGCGAGAAAGCTCAGGTCGTTGGGGCCCGCGCGATCGAGAGGCGCGATGCCGCGCACCTCGATCGAGCCGTCACCTACGAGCACGCCACCCACTTGCGCCGCAACGGCAGCGGCGGTGATGGGCTGTTGCCCATCACCGCCGCCTGCCCGCGGATCCTCGGAACCGCCGCTCACTGCGGCGATCACTCCGTGGGCGGCTTCTTGGTGTTCAGGCCCGCCGGGGCGCTCGTCGGACCGCCAAGAGGCGGCTTCGCGGCGGGCTTAGCGGCACTCGGCGCGGCGCGCGGCGCCGCAAGGCGCAGCTTGGAGACCACGCGGTCGGTAATATCGAGATTCTTGTCGGCCGACACGATGAGCGAGCCAGCCGCCACATCGAAGATGAAGGCGAAACCGCCCTCGGCACGCAGGTCGTCGAGCACCTTTCGTACGTTGTCCATGATCGGCTGCATCAGCTCTGCTTCACGCGCCTGAGCCTGCTCCTGCATCTTCTGCGTGCGCTCCTGATAGTCCGCCTGCTTATCGCGAAGTGTTTTCAGGCGGGCTTCCTTCGCGGCCGGCGACAACGACACCTCTTCCTTCGCATACGCTTCTTGAAGCGTATTCAGCGAATCGGACAGTTTCTGCACGGCCGCGCGCATCGACGTCATGTCCTTTTCGAACAACGCCTCCGCTTCGGCCCGGCCAGGGGCGGACTGGAGGATTGCGGCAGAGTTCACGTAGGCGAACTTCTGTCCCTGAGCGGAAGCAAGGACGGGCAGGCCAAGCACCAAGGCGCACGCGCCGACAAACGAGGAAAGTCGCATAAGAGGTCCCGAGTTTAGAAGAGCTGACCGAGTCGGAAATGGAACTGCCACTTGGGATCGGGGCGAACGCGTCCGGTTGCCAGATCCACTGTCGTACGATCAAAACCATACGCCATGTCTAATCCAAGCGGTCCCAACGGCGTTACGGTAGATACCCCGAATCCGGCGGAACGGAAGAGCCGGGTTGGGTTGATCTGGCGCGCCGATGCCCAGTTGTTGCCGGCGTCGGTAAACGCGTTGAGGTAAAACATCTGATTGAAACGGACGCCGATCTCACCCGTGAGGGTCATGAAGGCGTTGCCAAAGGACGCCGGGTCGGATCGATACTGGTCCGTATTCGGATTGAACCCGATCGGGGTGATCGAGAACTCCGGATATCCGCGGAGCTGCTGGCCGAACATGACGCCGCCGACTGCGAACTGCTGCTGGAAGAAGAACGGTCCAGAGTTGCCGAACAAGCTGCCAGCGCGGGCCGTGAGCCCCATCGTAAATTTGATCGGCTGCGAGCCCGGGTTCGTTCCACCAAGCTGCCCCAGCAGGGTATAGGCGCGCATCTCCGTGGTGACACGCTGAAAGTTTACCGTGCCGCCCAGCGGACCACCACTGAAGTCGGCCGTGACGGATCGCATCGAACCGCCCGTCGCGAACGGCAAGTCGATGCGCGTGTCGTAGGTGTACTCAAGGCCGAGGTTGGAGCGGAAGCAGTTCTTGGTACAGGTATTCTGGATCGTACCTGACGTGAACGTGGCGGACTCGCCGTTGTACGAAACGGCCATGGTCGAGAAGTACGACCAGGGGACAGGCAAGCCGAAACGCAGCTGCGAACCCGTCCGGATATTCTGGCCGAGGTTGCCGACGATGAAGCGCGACTGCGTGCGATACGCGCTGAGCGCTCCGGACACGCGCGACCCCCGAAGCGCGGGGTCGGTGTACGTGGCGGTGAAGTCGTTGAAAAACCGACCGTACTGCCAGTTCAGCTTCCCCTGCTTGCAGAGGCCGAACAGGTTGGGCTGTTCGAGGCCGATAAAGCCGCCGAAGCCCACGCCGCCCTGCCCCATGGACGCACCAAAGTTGATTGAGCCGGTCCGCTTCTCCTTCACGCGAAACACGATGTCCACGTCACCCTGATCGTTCACCGGACGATAGTCCGGGAACGGCATCGGCGACTCAAAGAAATTCATGTTGCCGATGCTCTGATAGCTGCGAATCAGCGCGGCCTGATTGAACACACCACCCGGCACCAAGAAGATCTGCCGTCGAATGCAATCGTCGGCCGTAAAGTCGTTACCAAGAATCTCGATGCGGTTGACGATGGCCGGATTCTTCTCGTCGATCTCCCAGCGCAGGTTCACCGTCGGAACAGAGTCAGAGCCCTCCAGTTTGCGCTCGAGCACCGGATTGATGCGCGCATAGAGATACCCGTTGTTGCGGTACTCCGCGTTGACCTTTTCGATCGCGTCGTCCCACTTGTGCTGATCGAATATCCCTTCGGGTGCCGCGGCCTCACGCTTGATCAGCCCCTTCACACGCTGCGTCAGCGTGGGGTCATTGCCTTCGAACGGATAGAACTTCCTCAGGTCTTCCGTCGGGAAACGACGGTTGCCTGCCACTTCGAACGTGCCGATGCGATATCGCGGACCTTCCTCGATCCCGATCTGCACCAGTCCCTTGCCCTTTTCGCGATCGACGATCAGGGTGTCTTTCGCAATGCGCATATCAACGTGCCCAAGTCGCGAAAAGAGCGCTGGGATGCGCTCGCCCAGATCCCCGACGTACTTGTCTTCGTCAAACTCGCCCTTGCGAAACCACAAGAACCCTTCGGGTTTGGTCTTCATCGCCGAAACGACCTGCTTTTCGTTGACCGACGTGTTTCCCACGATGTCGATGCCCGCGATCGCCAAGCGGCGACCCTCATCGACGGTGTAAGTGATGCCGATGCGATCGTCATCCATTTTCACAGAATCGATCCGCACCTGCGCCAAATAGTACCCGGCCGCTTCGTACGTCGAATCGATGCGCGCCCTCGCCTTGGCCAGCATCATGGGGTCGACGGGGCGTCCGACCAGCAAGTCGATCTTGTCACGCACGGACCGTTCAGAAACGTTCTTCGGACCCACGACCTTGATATCGCCAAGAATCGCGCGCTCCCGTACCTGAATAACGGTCAGCACCTTCTCCGGCACGCTCTCGAGATCGCAGAGCAGCTGGACGTCGTCGAACAGATTCAGCGCGTACAGCGCCTTCATGGAACGCTGAATCGACGGGAAATTGAGCGGCGTTCCGGGCGTGAGGCCCATTTCGCCGCGGATGCGAGCATCAGGCGTTCGCGTGTTGCCACGGATCGCGATGGAGTCGGGGGACGCACAGCGCCCCGTCACGTCTTGGGCAGCCGCCGCACGAGGGGCTACCGCAGACGCACACAGGGCGATACCGGCCAACACCAACCGGGCTGTTCTTTGGGGGACGCTCTTCAGCATAGCCTTTGAATATACACCGAAACAGCAAGCGGCCGGACCCCGTGGGTCCGGCCGCGGCTGATCCTGCGTTACACCTGAGGTATCGGGGACAGAACGCGGAACTCCAGTTTCTCCTTCTCCGTGGTCGAGACCGCTACTTCGATCTCATCCCCCTTGGAGAATTCGCCCAGCAGAATCTTCTCGGATAGCGAATCCTCGATGTACCGCTGAATGGCCCGCTTGAGCGGACGAGCGCCGTAGTGCTCGTCATGCCCATGGTCGACCAGGAACTCGGTCGCCGCGTCGGTCAGCTTGATCGTGATCTCCTCCTCGGCCAGACGCTTCTGTACGTCGGCGAACAGGATCGATACGATCTTCGAGATGTGCTCCTTCCCGAGCGGATGGAACACAATGACGTCGTCGAGACGGTTGAGGAATTCGGGGTTGAAGACCCGCCCCATCTCCTCCTTCACCTTCTCCGAGATACGCTCGAAATCTCCGCGCGCATCGTTGCCGGCAAAACCCAGTGACTTACCCCGCGTGATGTCCTTCGCGCCCACGTTCGACGTCATGATGACGACGGTGTTCTTGAAGTCGATGACCCGGCCGTAATTGTCGGTGAGGTGACCCTCATCAAGCACCTGCAACAGGATGTTGAACACGTCC
>CAITQY010000154.1 GCA_903894655.1 uncultured Gemmatimonadota bacterium | reverse complement strand
CTGATCGACGAAGCGCTCGTGCTCGCGGCCCACGAGCGCGGCGTCAAAGTGATAGCGTGGACCGAGAATGATCCGGATCGCGCGCGCCTGCTCGCCTCGTGGGGCGTAGATGGGCTGTGCACGGACGTGCCGGCGACCATCCGCGCTGCGTTCTATCCCACCTGAGGAGCTGAGGTCGGCGCCGCTTACGGCCCTGGGGTGGTAGGGACCGGCGCGCTGGGCGCCGCACTGGACGTCGCGTTTTGGTCGGTCGTGGCATCTGCGGCGCGAGCGGCCGCCAGCTCCGTCTCCAATCGGCGCGCCTCGGCGTCCTGCAGGCGCAACGCCGCCATGAGGCGATCACGCGCGTCCGCTTCCAATTCGCCACCGGCATCCGCCGCACGGAACATGGCGTACCCGAGCGCTTCAGCGGCCTTGTCGGCCTGCTCTCGGGCCCGGTAGGCGTCGAGGCGCAGCTTGCCCTCGTCGAAGACGTCCTGCGCCGCCTTTCCTGCCTTATCGATCCCCTGTTTGACCTTATCCCAGATCGCCATGGTGCATTGCTCCGCAAAGGGTGAGTGATGCAGAGAACCTACGTCGGGAGGAGCGAGAAGTTACGCCCGATAACGCAAGAAGCCTCCGCGCGAGGCGGAGGCTTCCCGAGAACGACGATCACACGGAGAGACTTAGGCCTCGACCGTTTCCTCGACCATCACTTCCACGAACTCGACGGGGAGCACGCTGATTTTGTACTTCTTCTTGTTGTGGTGCTGGAACTGCACGACGCCGTCGACCAGCGAATAAATCGTGTAGTCGGTGCCCATGCCGACATTGCTGCCGGGATGCCACTTCGTGCCGCACTGGCGGGCGATGATATTGCCAGCCGTTACGAACTCACCGCCGTACTTCTTGATGCCGCGAAACTTCGGATTCGAATCGCGACCGTTGCGTGATGAGCCGACGCCTTTTTTATGTGCCATTGCTCTTACTCCGGAAAAGGAGGCGCGCCAGTGAGGCGCGCCGCCGGCGATCAGCCGAGGGTGATTTCGTTAATGCGAACTTCGGTGAACTTCTGCCGATGGCCCTGCTTGCGGGCATAGTTCTTCCGGCGCTTGAACTTGAAGACGATGATCTTGTCTTCAAGGCCGTGCTTCACGATCTCGCCGGTGACCTTGGCACCGCTGAGCGTGGGCACGCCCATGCGGACACCGGTGCCGACGTTGCCGATGAGGACGTCGTTGAACTCGACGGCCGTGCCGGCATCGCCAAGCAACGTGGGAATCCTGAGGGACTTGCCCGGCTCGGCACGAAACTGCTTGCCGCCGGTGCGAATGATCGCGTAGCTCATGGCTCTATCTGTTAAATCGTATTCTGCAGGCTTCAAACGTAGCCTTAAAGCTTATCGGGCTTCGCTTTAGCTGTCAAGCGTCTGAGACCAGCCTCAGACGCATGTGGGGACGTGAATTTCCGGCCGGTGTTACGCCAGAGCGTACTGCTGCGTGACATCCCGCTGGGCGCCACGCATAACGAGCTTGATTTCGTCCGGGCGGAGCAGCGGATCGTCTCGCAGCTCCAGCGGGAATCCCGCCAACTTTTCGAGGCGCTTCACAAAATCGTGCTCCTGCTCGAGCACGTGCAGCGCGACCTCCGGGTGGAGCCGCAGGATAACGGGCTCCCGGCGTCCTTCGGCTGACATGCGGCGCACCGCCCGCTCCGTCCGACGGACGATCGTTTCCGGCGTGAACACGCGGCCGGTACCGCTGCAGGTCGGACACGACTCGGTCATGCTCTGCCAGTGGCTTTGACGCACGCGCTGCCGCGTCATTTCCACCAGGCCCAGATCGGAGACGGCATGGGCCTTCGTGCGGGCGCGATCACGGCCCAGATGCGTGCGCAGCTCGTGAATCACCTTGTCGCGATTGCCCTGCGTTTCCATGTCGATGAAATCGCAGACGATG
>CAITQY010000153.1 GCA_903894655.1 uncultured Gemmatimonadota bacterium | reverse complement strand
GTGATCGACGCGATGTCATCCCCGTTGATGACGCCGTCCTGCATCGCCGCGTCGAGCTGCGACATGATGTCGTCGGCGCCGCCCTCGGCCGCGTACGACGCGCGCGCCCCCCGATAGTCCGCGTTGGACGTACGCGCGATCGTCGTCACGGCCGATAACCCGGCCAGCACGATGATCGAGAACATCACGAGCATGAGCAGCACCACCTCGAGGGCGAAGCCCCGGCGTTGGCGATGTGCTGGCAGCCGCGGCTGCGTAACCTGATGGGACGTCATGGCACTTCCTCTGGCTTAGGATCGGTACGCCAGATGAAGTACGACTGATTCACCGCAAAAGTAATTTTTTAAACGGTGATCCTTCGAACACTGAACGAAAAGTGCTTGTTTCTGTGACGGTACGACTCGTCAGGGTAACGAAAACGCCCCGGGTGTGACGGTCTAGTGCCGGCCCGGGGCCGCCGGGGGCGCCGCCGGCGGTGCGGGTCGCGGGAACACCCCCTCCCCCTTCTGCACGCGCCAGCCAGCCGGCTCCAACGAGGCCAGGTCGTCGATCCGCTGTGCGCCGGCGGTGCCCGGGGCACCGAGTTGCGCCCACACGGCTTCGACCTTCGTCGGCATGAACGGCGCGAGCAGCACGGTTTGCCGCGCGATCCGACGGATCAGCGAGGCGAGAATCTGCGCGAGTTCGGCCGCACGCGCCGGATCCTTCGCCACGGCCCATGGCGTCGTCGCGGCCGTGTACTCGTTCGCGCGGGCCGTCATGCGCGACACCGCCGCCAGCCCCTCGTGCAGCAGCCAGCCTCGCGACCCGTTCATGCCCGCGTGATAGGCCGCGATATCGACATCGTCGTCGCCCTCCGCGTCCGGGCGCAACGCGGTCGGCACGACGCCGTCGAAATACTTCTCCACCATCGCGATCGCACGACTGGCCAGGTTGCCGAACGCATTCGCCAGATCACTCGTGTAGCGCTCCTCGAAGCGCTCCCATGAGAAGTTGCCGTCGCTGTCGAACGGCACTTCGCGCAGCAGCACGTAGCGGAACGCGTCGGCCCCATAGCGGTCGATCGCTTCGCCGAGGTCGAGCTTGACGCCGGCACTCTTCGAGAAGCGCTCGCCGCCCAACTGCACGAACCCGTGCGCCCACACCTGCTTCGGTAACGGTAACCCGGCCGCTTCGAGCATCGCCGGCCAGATCACGACGTGAAAGCGCGTGATGTCCTTGCCGATGATGTGCAGATCGGCGGGCCAGCGATCGGCGTAGCCGGCGTCGGGGAAGCCGGTGGCCGTGAGGTAGTTGGGCAGTGCGTCAAACCACACGTACGTGCCCTGCGTCTCGCCGTTGGACAGCACGAGCGGGAACGGCACCGCCCAGTCGAGACGGGCGCGCGAGGCCGAGATGTCCTCGAGACCCTGGGCCAGCAAGCCGAGGATCTCGTTGCGACGGCTCTCCGGTTCGATGAACGATGGATTCGTGGCCAGCAGGTTCTGCAGGAATCCCTGATACTTCGAGAGGCGGAAGAACCAGTTGCGTTCTTCCACTTCCTCGAGGGTGCGCGTGGAATGCAGCACGCACTTTCCGTCCACGATATCCGCGTCCTGCTTGAACGCTTCACAGCCAACGCAATACATGCCGGTGTACGAGCGCTCGTAGAAATCATCCGGATTGCGCTCGGCGATCATGCGGATCAAGGCCTGAACGCCGGCCTTGTGATGCGGCTCGGTGGTGCGGATGAACTGATCGTACGAAATGCCGAGTTTGGTCCAGATCGCCTGAAAGCGCGCGGCGATTTCATCGGTGAAGGCCTGCGGGGCCACGCCATCCTTGGCGGCCGTCTGCTGCACCTTCTGCCCATGCTCGTCCATGCCGATCAGCAGATGCACCTCGTCCCCGCACTGGCGACGATAGCGCGCGATAACATCGGCGCCGATCTTCTCCAGGGCATGGCCCAAGTGCGGATCGCCATTCGCGTAATCGATGGCGGTAGTCAGGTAGAATCGCGGCACGTCCGGCTTACTCCTCGTTGTCATCGCCATCGTCGGCGTCGTCACCACCATCGGGCGGCATCGGCGATCCATCCTGCTCGGACTGGCGTCGCTGCTCCGCGGCCCTGAGACGACGGCCACCGCGACGGCCACGACGCCGTTTGCGACGAGTCGCGTCGCCGGCGGCGTCTTCGCTTTCGGCATCCTCAGTCGCTGTTTCCTCTACGACATCCGTCACGACTTCCGTCACGACATCAGTCACGACGACGGGCGCTACTTCCACCACCGTCATCGCCGCCAGCAACGGCGCGATCTCCATCTCGACCGTGTCGAGCATCGCGTTCACTGCTTCGTCAACGGGATCATCCGCCGCGTGCGATGGCGCGTCGTCATGCGCATGATCCGTGGGCTGATCCAGCCCTTCCAACTCGGTGCGAAGATCGGCCAGGGCAATCACACGACTGTCACCTTCCGCCGTGCGCAGCGTGATGCGCTCGTTGAAGATATCGCAGGCGATCACCTTCTCCTCGCCGAGCGACGTCGTGAGAATCTTCCCTTCCTTCGGGAATTTGCGCCGGCTCAGCACGTAGAACTCGTGCTCGTAGCGCAGGCAGCACATCAGGCGTCCGCAGGCCCCGGAGATCTGCTGCGGATTGAGTGACAGCTTCTGATCTTTGGCCACGCCGAGATTGACCGGACGCAGGTCGGGGAGCCACGACGCCGAGCAGTACTCGCGTCCGCACCGTCCCACGCCTGAGAGTCGCTTCGCTTCGTCGCGCACGCCAATCTGCTTGAGTTCGATCCGGGTGCGGAACAGGGCGGCGAGATCGCGCACGAGGCCACGGAAGTCGACCCGTCGTTCAGCGGTAAAAAAGATCGTGAGCTTTCGCCGGTCCCACTGCCATTCGACATCCGTCAGCTTCATCACCAGATGGTTCGCCTTCACGCGTTCCATCGACTTGCGACGCACCGCCTCATTCTCGACCGTCAGCTCGCGGTCGAGCTGTTCGTCGGCTGCGGTGGCGAGGCGCAACGCGGCCCTCGGCGGTGGCGTCGTTCCGCAGCCATGGGCGCAGCCGTTACAGCGGACCTCGGCCAATTCGCCGGTCGAGTGCACACGCCCAAAATCCTCACCACGGTCAGCCTCGACGATCACCCCCGCCTTGAGTGGGGGTGCCGTCTCGCCTGTCCAGCTGAAGAATTCCTTCCGGTTGCCGCGGAACGCGACTTCGATCAGATGCGCCACGACGTGAAAGCTACTCGGTGAACTGCCCCATGCGCAGGAACTTCTCACGTCGGCGACGCACGAGCTTGTCCGGCTTCAGGCGACGCAGCTCTTCGAGGTTCCGCACGAGGCTGTCGCGCAGGTTGTTGGCGGTCGTGGCGTGATCCGAGTGGGCGCCACCCACCGGCTCGGGGACGATCTCGTCGATCACCCGCAGCTCGATCAGATCGGGGGCGGTCACGCGCAGGGCGGTAGCCGCCTTCTCGCGCATTTCCGGGCTTTTGCCATCCTTCCAGAGAATGGCCGCACACCCTTCCACGGAAATCGTGGAGTACACCGAGTTCTCGAGCATCAGCACGCGATCGGCGACGCCAAGTGCCAGCGCGCCGCCCGAGCCGCCTTCGCCAATCACGGTAGCGATGATCGGGACCTGCAGATTGCTCATCTCGAGCAGGTTGCGGGCGATCGCCTCGCTCTGACCACGCTCTTCGGCACCGAGTCCGGGCCACGCGCCCGGGGTGTCGATAAACGTGAGCACCGGCACGTGGAACTTCTCCGCCAGCTTCATGAGCCGCAGCGCCTTCCGGTAGCCCTCGGGATGCGGCATGCCGAAGTTGCGGCGCAGATTCTCCTTCGTGTCGCGGCCGCGCTCGTGCCCGATGATCATGACCGTCTCGCCGTCGAGACGCGCCCAGCCAGCGAGGATAGCGGCGTCTTCGCGAAACAGCCGATCGCCATGCAACTCGATGAAGTCGGTGAAAGCGAGCTTGATATAGTCGGACGTGAATGGGCGGCGTGAAATACGGGCCACCTGCACGCGCTGCAGCGGCGTCAGCTTTCGGTAGATCTCCACGCGCAGCTCACCGAGCTTTTTCTGAAGCGGCTCCAACTCCTGTTCGACGTTCAGCGAACTATCGGACGCGAGTCGTTTCAGCTCCTCGATCTGCTTTTCGAGCTCAGCTAAAGGACGCTCGAACTCGAGAACCGGGGCACCAGCCATGACAATCCTGGAAAAGGGACGCCGCGCTCGTTAGCTGCCGGCACGCACGAGGCGCACACGATCAGCGCCGAGCAGCGCGCGAAGATCGGATAAGATGGCGGGCGACGCCGCCACGGTAAGGGATTTCGACCGGAAACGAATGATGCGCCCGGTGCCATCGTCCCACCGTAGTTCGAGCGGAGCCGAGCCTTCATGCGCCTCGACACTCGCCCGTACGTCGTCCATCACACCGGGAGCCAGATCCAGCCCCCGACTCAAGTCGATTGCAACCGCCAACTCCCCGTTGGCCCGCACTTCTGCGAAGCGTGTGACCGTGTCGACGATGAATGTGGCACTCTCGACACCCTGATCCTTCCGCGAATAGCCCCCCTTGAGCAGGAGCGGCACATCGGGCCGGACACGTTCGGCGATCACCGCCCACGCCTCCGGGAAGACCAGCACCTCGGAAGATCCGGAAAAATCCTCAACTGTCAACCGGGCAAACTCGGCCCCCGACCGTTTGGAAATCTGCTTCTTGATCGCCGTGACCACCACACCGATCGTGACCGCGTCGCCGGTCCAGTTGCCCAGCTGCGCCACCGTGCTGTTGGTGAACAGTTCGCACTCTGTTCGGTATGGCTCCAGCGGATGGCCGGAAATGTAGAACCCGAGCAGCTCTTTCTCGCGGGTGAGCCGCTCGCTTTCACTCCACACGGGCACCGAGGGGAGCGGCGGCGGTGCGCCACCATTCCCCGAACCCGTGGTGTCGTCGGCGTCATCGCCCAGCAGGTCGCCGAACAGTGACACCTGACCCTTCGCGGTCTCTTCCTGCCGAAGCGACGCCTCGTTGATGGCATGGTCAAGCGCCGCCAGCAGCTGCGCCCGGTGTCCGCCCAGGCCGTCGCAGGCCCCAGCCGCAATCAGCGCTTCGAACACCCGCTTGTTGCAGACACGGAGGTCGACGCGGGAACAGAGGTCGTACAGCGACGTGAACGGGCCCTCCGTCTTGGCGCCGATCAGCGAATCGATCGCGCCCCGGCCCACGTTCCGGATGGCGCCCAGCCCAAAGCGCACCCGCTTGTCTCCCACCACCGTGAAGCGCCACCCCGACTCGTTCACATCGGGCGCCAGCACCTCGATCTGCATTTCGCGCGCTTCGGCGATGTACTTGATGACTTCTTCGGTCTTCCCGATGTTCGACGACAGCAACGCGGCCATGAATTCGGCCGGATGGTGCGCCTTCAGGAACGCCGTGTGGTACGCGACGACGGAGTACGCTACGCTGTGGCTGTTGTGCACGATGACGTCGTTCGCCACGAAATTGTGCGTGTCCGCAATCTCGAGGTCGTACGTACGCTGCTAGCACGCCGGCTCGATAGATATCACGCGATACCAAAGCACGTCGTTCGACCCAAGTCGCTGCAACGACTCGTCGCCGAAGTACATCGCGAGGCGATTCACTACGCCGCGCGTGAAGCCGATCTTCTTCGGGTTTGTGCCAACGGGGTACAAGTCGCGCGCCGACACGTCTGCCCCCTTCTCGACATCGGACCACAGATCGCCGCGGCGCGCCTTGGCCGCTCTCGCGAGCGCCCGCACGGGTCCGACCGGTACCAAATCCTTGGAGGACGCGGGCTCATCGGGCAACGGCATCGCTCCCATCGCCGCCAGCTTCGCTGGCGCGACGAGGTGACAACCAACGCGTTCGGCAAACGGGCGCAGGTTCTCCACGCCAGTCACGAACAGCTGGTAGCCGATGCGCTGACCGCCACGGTAGGGGAACGTGACCGAGCGCATGCGACCAAGGATTCCCAACCGGAGGAGCAGATGCTGTACCTGCTGCGCCAGTCGCTTCGACGACGTGGCGTAATACGCCGACGCGTCGTGAGGGTTGATGTGTCCGTCGCCGTCCCACATGCGTCCCAGCAACAGCCCGATCTGTTCGTTGCCGAGGGTGAAGGCGCTCGCTGGTACTTCCTTGTTCGGTGCCGTCTTCCCGAGCATATCCAGGCGACGGGCCCATTCGAAAATGCCGTTCGGCGCCTTTCGGTCAACGCGGCCCGTATAGACCGATTCCGTTCCCTTGTGCGTGGTGCGCGTGCAGCGGACGTTCGAAAATGACTCAGCGGCCGCGATAAAATCGGCGACGGCTGCCTCATCCTGATTGTAGTAGTACACGCCACTGGGGTGCCCCAGATTCCCTTCGGCGAGCAGGTGGCCGAGTGCAATCACCTCATGCGGTGCCCACGTCGCCCGCGGTCCGGAAGGCAATGCGCGTGGTACCGCGATGTGCTCACCCACCGCAATCGACTCGAGATTCCGCCACCCATCGATCAGCAGCAACGGGTGATTGCCCGTGGCGACAATCTCCCGACCCGACTCCGTGCGCAGGCGGAACACAGGCTTGATGCCGTTGTCCATGACATCCAACACACGCCCGTGATCGAGACGAAGCGTGTCCACGTCACAGGTGGCCACGCTGCTCAACGTCGCGCGCTTCTCGTACACATCGGCAATGCGAACGAGACGACCGGTCGTCGCGTCGTAAATCTCCGTATCGCCGACCAGACACTTGTTGAATCCGTAACGCCCGAACGTCTCGATCTGCCCTGACAGCTCATCGATGATCTTCGGATCGTAGCCCTTCGCGACAGCCTTGGTCACGAACTTGCCGAGCTCCTTCTTGATCAGCTCCGCGTCCTTCTTACCCACCGCCTTTCGCAGTACGTCCGCTTCGGCCAGCGAGATGCCCGCGAGCACCTGCGCCAAACGCATCACCTGTTCCTGATAGGTGATGACGCCGTACGTGTTCGAAAGAATCGGCTCCAGCTCGGGCAGCGCGTACACCGTGGGCTCTTCGCCGCGCTTTCGCTTGATGTACACGTTGTGCATGCCCGCATCGAGCGGACCCGGACGCAGCAGCGCGTTCGACGCGACCAAGTCGTCGAACCGGTCGCAGCGCATGCGCTTCAGTACGTCGGTCGCGAGCGGCGATTCGAACTGGAACACGCCACCGGTGCGACCAGCGCGCAGCAGCTGATAGGTTTTCTCGTCGGTGAAGCCGCGCTCCTCGAGCACGACCGTCTTCCCACTGCGCTGCTTGATGCTCGCGAGGGTATCGCTGATCACCGTCAGCGTGGTGAGACCGAGAAAGTCCATCTTGAGCATGCCGGCTTTTTCCAGCGCGTTCATGTCGTACTGCGTCACGATCACGCGCTCGTCGTCGCCGCCACCGCCCGCACCTTTCGAGGCCTGCGTGCAAATCGGCACGAATTCGTCGAGCGGGCCCGGCGCAATCACGACGCCGGCGGCATGCACCCCCGTGTGACGCGACAACCCTTCCAGCGAAATCGCGAAGTCGAGCAGTTGCTTGTAGCGCGGTTCGTTCTGATAGAACGCCTTCACCTCCGGCACCTGCTCGATCGCTTCCTTCACCGTCAGCGAGAAGTTCGGCGCATTCGGAATCAGCTTCGCCAGCGCGTCCGTTTCGCCCGGCGTGAAGCCCAGCGTGCGGCCCACGTCCTTCACGGCAGCGCGCGACTTCATTGTCCCGAAGGTGACGATCTGCCCCACCGACTCCTTGCCGTACTTCTGCCGCACGTACTCGATCACTTCGCCGCGTCGCTCGAAGCAGAAGTCGACGTCGACGTCGGGCATCGAGACGCGTTCGGGATTCAGGAAGCGTTCGAAGAGCAGGTCGAACTCGAGCGGGCACACATCCGTGATGCGCGTGGCATACGCCACCAGCGAGCCGGCCGCCGAACCACGTCCCGGTCCCACCGGAATCCCCCGGTCGCGCGCGGCCTTGATGAAGTCGGCGGTGATCAGGAAGTAGCCGGCGTACCCGGTCTTCGTGATGACACCCAACTCGTAATCGAGCCGCTCCTGTACGTGCACCGGCAGCGGATCGCCGTAGCGCTCCTTCGCGCCCTCGGTGGAGAGGCGCACGAGGTACTCGTTCTCGGTCTCCACGCCAGGTGGCAGCGGGAACGACGGCACGTAGTACTTCTTCGCGAACTGCACGTCCACCGAATCCGCGATTGCCAGCGTGTTCGTGAGCACATCTTCGCGCCCAGGGAAGAACGGGCGGATTTCGTTGGGCGGCTTGAAGTACAAGCCGTCGTCGTACTTCATGCGATCGCGATCGTTGCGATCCTTGCCGAGGCCGATGCACAGCAGCACGTCGTGAGCGTCGTGATCCTCGTGCTTCAGGAAGTGCGCATCGTTCGTGGCGATGACGGGCAGCCCCAGCTCGTCGCCCAGCGACAGAATCTTGGCGTTGAGCTTCGCCTGTCCCTCGCTGGTGTGCGCCTGCACCTCGAGGTAGTAGCGGTCCTTGAACAGTTCGGCATACCACGCGGCGGCTTCACGCGCGGCGTCCATGCGGTCGTCCATGAGGTGACCGGCTACTTCACCGGCCAGACACGCTGACGAGACGATCAACCCCTCGGAGTACTTGGCTAGCAGTTCGCGGTCGATGCGGGGCTTCGTATAGAAGCCTTCGGTGTACCCCAACGACGACAGCTTGACCAGATTCTTGTAGCCCACAAGGTCGCGGGCCAGCAGGACCAGGTGATAGTACGGCTTCTGACCCGGTCCGGGGCGCCCGCGCGTGCGGCGGTCACCCGGCGCCACGTAGGCTTCCATCCCCATGATGGGCTTCACGCCCGCCTTGCGCGCTTTCTCCTGGAAATCCCAGGCAGCATGCATGTTACCGTGATCGGTGATCGCCAGCGCCGGCATTTCGTAATGCTGGGCGCGTTTGATCAGATCATCGATACGATTCGCGCCGTCGAGGAGCGAATACTCGGAGTGGCAGTGCAGATGAACGAACGACATGGACCGAGAATGATAGCCGTCCAGGGCAGCGAAGAACACCGGATTGACAAGGGCGGTCGCATGCGGCAACGCCGACGGCACGGCCGCGTGTCGTGGCGATCGCTGCGCCGCGTCACCGGCGTGACGGCGGTCCTGCTGGCCGTCGTCCTCGGGATCACCCCCACCGGGTGCTACATCTCCCGCGCAGCCTACGAGGAAGCGCGGATCCTGTCGCGGCGGCAGCCCATCACGCGCCTGGTGGCCGATTCGACCACCGACTCGGCCCTGCGCGCCAAGCTCAGTCTCGTGCAGGAGGCGCGTCGCTTCGCCATCGACTCACTGGCGCTCTCGGCCGGGAAGAGTTTTACCGCCTACTCCCAACTCGACCGCGACACGCTGGTGCTGGTCGTGTCCGCCGCCTATCGCGACCGCCTCGAGCGAAAAACGTGGTGGTTCCCGATCGTGGGACGCTTCCCGTACAAGGGCTTCTTCGACTTCCCCGGTGCGCTGCGCACCGCCGAATCGCTGCGCAACGACGGCTTCGATGTCACGGTCGGGCCGTCATCGGCCTTCAGCACCCTCGGCTGGTTCAATGATCCACTGGTCAGCACCACCGTGAAGGCGGATTCGGTGACGCTCGTAAATACGATCCTCCACGAACTCCTGCACAACACCTTCTTCGCCAAGGGCGCGGTATCGTTCAACGAGTCCTTCGCCACGTTTGTCGGCGGGCGTGGCGCGGAGCACTTCTTCCGCGCGCGTGGCGACTCCGTGTTGTTGCGCCGGGCGGAAAATGAGTGGCACGACGACCTGTTGCTGGGCGCGTTCTGGGAGCGCACATCGAACGAGATCGAGCAGGCCTTCGCTGCGCTCCCCGACTCCGCCAACACCGAGCGCATCGCGGTGCGCGATCGCGTGTATGCGCGCGCCCGCACCCGCCTCGTGGACAGCATCGGCCCGCAGCTCCGCACCTATCCCGAGGGATGGGTGCAGAAGGTGACGCTGAACAACGCCGTCTTGCTCTCGCGCCGCGTGTACGCCGAACGACTCGACCGGTTCGACTCGGTATACGTGGCCGAGGGGCGCGATCTGAAGCGCGCGATCGTGCGCATCATCGCCCTTCAGGAAGCAGCACAAACCGCGCGCGATTCACTTCGGTGAGGTAACGCTTCGCCGCCGCCGCCAGCTTCTCCGCGGTGAGTGATGCGATCATCGGATCCTCGTTGCCGATGGTGCCAAGATCATCACCGTTCTCGAGGCGGTTACGGATCGTGCTCAGCCAGTAGCCGTTCTGCTTGCGCGCCACCTCCAGCTCACGGCGCTGCTGCTCGCGCACGCGTTCCACTTCGGCCGCGCTGGGCGGCACGCGACGCAGCGAATCGAGCTCCTGCTTCACCGCCGCAAACATCGACTCCGCCTGGTCCGGCGCAGAGCCGTAGTTGATTACCAGCTGCCACTCCGGTCTGGGCGTGCGCGCGTACTGCGCGGTCACCGACACCGAGTACGTACCGCCCAGCGATTCGCGCAGACGCTCCAGTAAACGCATTTCGAGCACTTCCCCCACCGACGACAACAGGTACGCCTCCTCGCGGCTCCATGGGGCCGTTCCGGCCATCAGGATGGCCGTCTGGCTCTGTGGCGCGATGCCTTTGCGTACGGTCTTGTCGATCTGACCGCTGAACAGCGTGGGGCCCACATCCTTGAACGCTTCCTTGCGATCGGCGGCCGGCAGCGGCGCGAGCCACTGCTCCACCAACGGCTT
>CAITQY010000152.1 GCA_903894655.1 uncultured Gemmatimonadota bacterium | reverse complement strand
CGACCCGGCTCGGCTGCGGGCGCTGATCGACTCCATACCGATGAGCCGCTTCGGTGAGCCGGACGAAGTGGCGGAAGTGATTCTCTTCTTGGCTTCGAAGCGGGCAAGTTTCGTGACCGGTCAGGTCTGGTGCGTGGACGGCGGCTATGTCGCACGCTAGGTTCGCCTGACCGACTTAATGCAATGAAGGAGCACAAATGGGCAAGTTGTTGACTGACACGCAGAGAGCTTTCTTTGCAGACAACGGGTACTTAAGCCCCGTGGACGTCATGTCCCCGGCCGAGGCTCTCGAGTTCCGAAAATCCCTGGAGCACAGCGAGGTCGAGATGGGACACGCCGTCCAGTACCCAGAGCGCACGAAGGCGCACCTGTACTTCGAATGGGCCGATCGTGCGGCGCGACATCCACGCCTGCTCGATGCGGTCGAAGACCTGATCGGCCCGAACATCCTCGTCTACAACTTCGCCCTTTGGATGAAGGAGCCGAACTCGCCGGCGCGAATCCTGTGGCACCAGGACTCCGCCTACTTCTACCTCGAGCCGGAGGTGCAGGTCACTGCGTGGCTGGCCGTGTCAGATGCCTCGGAAGCAGCGGGCTGCATGCGGGTGATTCCGGGAAGCCACAAACAAGGGTTGCGCGCGCATCAAGACCGACCCGGACCCACCAACCTCATCCGGCGAGGCCAGTCCGTGGCCGAACTTCCCGCAGACGCCGCCGGCGATCTGATGCCCTTGCGGGCGGGACAGATGTCGTTGCATCACACGAACGCGCTTCACGGATCCCTGCCGAACACGACCACCGATCGACGCATCGGGTTCGGAATCAGCTACATCCCGACGCACGTGAACTCGACGCGTATGCCGCGGCCCACCGCGATGCTAGTTCGTGGGGTCGATACCTTCAAGCACTTCATTCCCGAAATCGGCTTTCGACCTGAGTTGTCCGCTGCGGATCAATTGGCCTATCACTTGGCAATCGTGGAACTGTATCGCTGCCGGCAGGACGCCGGTTTTGATCATCCGGCGCAGGTAAAGGCTGCGTGAGTGATGCAGGCACCGAGCGATGCGGCCGATCCGCGTCGCGTCGGGTGGTGCTGGTCACGGGCGCACAGCAAGGAATTGGGGCCGCCGTGGCACTGGCCTTCGCGGACGCCGGGGCGTGCGTCGGCCTCAACTACCTTGACGATCTTGCCGCAGCACAGAAGCTTAAGCAGCAGATCTCCTCGTCGGGCGGACAATGCCTGCTCCTGCCAGGCGATGTTTCTCGCCGATCCGACGTGGAGCGCATGGTCGAAGCGCTGAGCCAAGCCTTCGGGACACCGGACGTGCTGGTCAACAATGCCGGGATCTTTCCACGGGCTGCGTTTCTCGATCTCGATGAGGCGATGTGGGATCGCGTCCTCGACGTGAATCTGAAGGGTGCATTTCATTGCTCGCAGGTGGTTGCGCGGAGGATGGTCGCTGGTGGCCACGGCGGTGCGATCGTCAACATCGCCTCCATTGCCGCGAACGGCAAGGTGCTCGGTACGCACTACTCGGCAAGCAAAGCCGGTGTGCTCGGGTTGACCCGTTCGATGGCTCTGGAACTCGCGCCCCTCGGCATCCGAGTCAACGCAGTCGCCCCCGGCTTGATCGACACTGCGCAGCCCCGATTCGAGCACAGCGAAGCGAAGATCCGCGAACTGACGGCACGCATTCCACTCGGCCGCATCGGCACGCCTTCGGACGTCGCACAGGTGGTTTGCTTCCTGGCGTCGCCGCAAGCGGCGTTCGTCACGGGCGAAACGGTTTACGTGACGGGGGGCGTCAGTTCTGTTTGAAGCAGCGCGGCGGCCATCACTTACCGCATTGCCTTCAGGCCGCACGCCGGTCACAAGGTATTGACCCTGCGGGGCGCGATGGCGCACGCATCTGGTGATGAGTCCGCTGGAGTTCATGTAGCGGCTGGCGGCGCTGTTGCCACGGCCCAGTCTGCGCCTGATCCGCTGCCATGGTGTGCTCGCCCCGAATGCCAAGCCGCGCTCGTTGGTG
>CAITQY010000151.1 GCA_903894655.1 uncultured Gemmatimonadota bacterium | reverse complement strand
GCCAGCAGCGCCCGTTCCGCCGTCACCGCGGCGCGCGTATGAGCGTGATCGAGGGTGGCCAGAATCGCCGTCATCCGCTCGTCGTTGGCGCGCGCCTGCACGGCAATGGCCCCCTGCCCCGGCGCCGAGATCCAATCGGGCGGATCCATGAACGCCACGATACGATCGCCAAGTCCGAGACGGCGCAAGCCGGCGGCAGCAAGCAGCGCCGCGTCGACTTCACCGGCGTCGATCTTCCGCAAGCGCGTGCCCACGTTGCCGCGCAGTTCGCGCACATCGAAGTCGGGGCGCAGCGCGCGCAATTGTGCACGACGACGCAGCGACGACGTGCCGACCTTCGCCCCCTTCGGCAAATCCATCAGCGTGCGCGCGGTCGTGTTGGGGCCGACCACCAGCGCGTCGCGCGGATCTTCCCGCTCGAGCAACGCCACGATGGTGAGACCCTCGGGATCGGCCGTGGGCAGATCCTTCAGCGAGTGCACCGCACAATCGGTGCGACCGGCGATCAGGTCGGCTTCGAGTTCGGCGGTGAACAGCCCCTTCTCACCGATGGCATTCAGCGGGCGATCGAGAATGCGATCGCCGATGGTGGTGTACTCCACCAGTTCACTCGCCACTCCGCGTTCGGCCAACGCAGCAGCGACCTGGCGCGCCTGACGCAGCGCCAACTCAGAGGAACGGGTTCCGATGCGAACGACAAGATCAGTCATACTGCAATTTATTGGGGCAACCGCATTTTCAGTTAGCCCCGCAGACCTTCACGATGCTGTTCACCCACCCTTCCATCGTCGCGGCGCCCGATTCCACTTTCACGGGAAAACCGGCCACCTTGGCCGCACGCGCGGTCACGGGCCCGATGCAGGCCACCGGCAACCGCCCGGCATGCTCTGCCGGCAGCGCATCCAATAGGGCGTCCACGGCGCTCGGCGCCGCCACCGTGACCAAGTCTATCTCCCCTGACTTGACCAGCGCCCGGATGCGGGCCTGCCCGTCGGGATCGGGGGCACTGCGATAGGCGGGCACACTCTCGACCACGGCGCCCAGCGCCCGCAGACCGTCGGGGAGCACGTCGCGGGCGGCCGCCGCGCACGGGTACAGCATGCGGGTGCCCTCGATGTCCGACCGCGTCGCCATCGCATCCAGCATCCCCACGGCCTGCGCATTCTCAGGCTGCACCGTGGGCGTGCGCCAGCCGCACTTCTCGGCCGCGGCGGCGGTCGCGGTGCCCACCACCGCCAGGCGGCGCGTGGCCATCGCCGATTCGGCTCCCCGTTCAGCGACGATGCGTGCCAGATGCTCGACCGCATTCACGCTGGTGAGCAGGATCCAGTCGAACTCGATCAGGCGCCGCACCGCGTCATGCAGCGGGGCGAGGTCGAGCGTTTCGATGCGCGTGAGCGGCACCTCATGCACCGTAGCGCCCTTGGCTCGCAGGGCGCCCGCGAGCGGCGAGCCACGCTCACCGGCCCGGGTGACGGCGATCCGCACGCCCCGCAGCGGCTGCGGCTCCGGCGTGCGCGCCGGCGTCCGGGCCATGATCACGAGAGGTTCACGATCCAATCAACGGGCGCGCTTCGCCCGCGCCATGCGACGCAGCAGCAGCACGATGTACCCACCGTAGGCGGCCGCCGTGATCGCGTACCCGGCCCACATGTAGCCACTGCTGTCGGGCGGGCCACCGGCCTTGGGCACGTACGCGACTTTCCCGGCCGTGTCCTGCACCGTGGCCACCGTCATCACCGGCGCCACCGACCGCAGCGCGCTCGCGTACACGATCACGATCACGCCGCCTCCATCGCCGCACGCGCATCACGCAACGTGGCCCACCGAAAGCGTAAACGCAGGAGCGCAAAGAACAGCAGCAGGAACGCCGCCATCGACAGCCCGAACGACAGCAGCATCTCGGGCGGCATCTTAGGCTTTTCCGGCGCCAGCACCACGGGCTCCGGATGCATGCCGCGGAACAGCTTCACCGTGAGGTGAATGAACGGCACCAGCAATGCGGCCAGCGTGCCCATCACCGCCGACAACCGCGCGCGCACTTCGATCGACTCCACGCCGCTGCGCAGCACGAGATAGCCGATGACCAGCAACCACAGGAAGAGCGTGCTCGTGAGGCGCGCCTCCCACACCCACCACGTACCCCAGCTCGTACGCGCCCACACCGGGCCGGTCACCAGCACGATGCCCATGAACACCAGCCCGACTTCGGCCGACGACTCGGCCAGGCGATCGAGGCGTTCGTCCTTGATCCACAGGTACATGATGCTGCTGACGAACAGCAGGCCGCAGGCGAAGTACAGCCCGATGATCGCCGCCGGCACGTGGACGTAGAAGATCTTCTGCGCCGCGCCGAGCATCGCATCGATGGGCGTGAAGAAGAGCGCGCGCGTACACGCCGCGATCACCGCCACGATGGCGATGGCGAGCAATGCATCGAATCCCTTCGGCTCCGGCAGCGCAGCCGGACGGGGGGCAGCAGACGACACCGACGACATACCTACTCCTCGATGGTGAACGGAAACACCACGATACAGGCCGAGACAAACACGAGATCGAACGCCAGCAGCACTTTCATCCACGCCATGCCATCGGCGATCGGCTGACCACGCAACACCACCGCCGTCGCCTGCGCCGCCGGAATCACCAGCGGCACGAAAAACGGCAACGTCATCATCGGCAACAGTAACTCGGCCAACCGCGTGTTCGACGCGATCGCCGCGAACAGTGTCCCCACCGCCGAGAGCCCGAGGGACGCGAGCAGCACGATCCCCACGATGATCCCCCACGACGGACCGACCGGCAAATCGAAGAAGAGCGCCACGGCGGGAAGCGCCAACGTTTGAACGCACAGCACGAAGACGAAGTTCGCGATCACCTTGCCGGTAAAGATGGCCTCGCGAGACACCTGCGACGCCAGCAGGCCGTCGTAGGCCCGTTCGGCCAGCTCCAGTCCGAAGGAGCGGTTGAGCCCCAACAGCCCGGAAAAGGTGAAGATGACCCAGAGGACCCCGGGGGCGAGATCCATCGCCGGAATGGCCGTGGGATCCCACGTGAAGCGGAAAATCACCACCGCCAGCACCGCGAACACCGTCGCGGCCAGAAACGCGCTCCGGGTCCGGAACTCGATCAGCAGGTCTTTGCGGGCAATCCGCCAGGCGTCGGCCAGATACGATGGCGCCCGATGGGTTGTGCTCAGTCGTGAACCGCTCACGCCAGCCCCTCGTGCACGAGGGCGCGGTACTTCGCCTGATATCCTGGCACATCGAAGCCGGAGGGCGACACGAGCGCCTCATCCACGAACGTCCCGCGCTGCATGATGGCGGAGTGCGTCGCGAGGGCGAGTCCTTCACTCAGATTGTGGGTGACCAGCACCAGGGTGGCCCCGTTGGCCTTGAGTGCGCCCAGCGCATCGGTGAGCGCCTGCGCGCCGGCTTCGTCGAGCCCGGTGTACGGCTCGTCGAGCAGCACCAACTGTGGACCATGTACCAACGCCCGCGCAATCGACACGCGCTGCTGCAAACCGCGACTCAGGTAGCGCACCGCCGTGTCGGCGCGATCGAGCACCCGCAGCTGCGTGAGCACCCGCGTGGTGGCGTCGTCGGCGTCGATCACCCCCTGACATTCGGCGGCGAAGCGCACGTTCTCGCGTGCCGATAGCGCCGGATACAGCATGGCGTGATGCGAGATCAATCCCACCAGCCGTCGCGTCTCGGCCTCACCGGGGAGCGGCTGTCCGTGCAACCGGGTGGTCCCGGTGGTGGGCTTGAGCAGCCCCCCCAGCAGGCGCAGCAGAGTGCTCTTGCCCGCGCCGTTCGGCCCGAACAGCGCCAGACAGGCGCCTGTGTGCAGCGTGAGCGACACCCCATTTACGGCACGGCGGCCGCCAAACGCACGCACGAGTGCTACGGCCGTGAGCGCCGGGCCGGACGCGGACGCGGACGCGGACGCGCCCTCGGGCGCACCTGTTACGTGGGGTGACTGCATGGCCGTACATTAGCAGGACACGCGAGATCCGCGCACTCCCCGTCG
>CAITQY010000150.1 GCA_903894655.1 uncultured Gemmatimonadota bacterium | reverse complement strand
TCGTGGCCGTCGGCGCCGCCATTCAGGGCGCAGTGCTCACCGGCGAGCAGAAGGACGTGCTACTGCTCGACGTGACGCCGCTCTCGCTCGGCATCGAAACGCTCGGTGGCGTGATGACGGTGCTCATCCCGCGCAACACGACCATCCCCACGAAGAAGGCGGAGACGTTCTCCACCGCCGACGACAATCAGACGACGGTCGAAATTCACGTGCTGCAGGGCGAGCGCGAACTCGCCGTGTACAACCGCACCATCGGCAAGTTCCAGCTCACGGGCATCCCGCCCGCTCCGCGCGGCATGCCGCAGGTCGAGGTCACCTTTGACATCGACGCCAACGGCATCCTGCATGTGACAGCGCGCGACAAGGCCTCGGGTAAGGAAACGAAGATTCGCATCGAAGCGTCCAGTGGCCTGTCCGATGGCGACATCGACAAGATGGTCAAGGACGCCGAGAAGAACGCCGGCGAAGACAAGCAGCGTCGCGAGGAAATCGAGACGCGCAATCGCCTCGACTCGCAGACGTACGAAGTCGAAAAGAACGTGAAGGAGTGGGGCGAAAAGGTGCCGGCGGCACTGAAGGAACGGATCGACGCGTCGATTGAGCGGTCACGGAAGGCACTCCGGGGCGACGACATGGCCGAGATCCGGGCCGCGCAGGAAGAGCTGACGAAGGCCTACAGCGAAGCGGGTCAGGCCTTCTATCAACAGCAGTCAGCCGAGGGCGCCGCGCCGGAAGCCGGTGCGACGCCGGGTGGCGAGCCGGACGCCGGCGGCACGAAGGCCGACGACGTGGTTGAAGCCGACTACGAGATCGTCGACGACACCAAGAAGTAAACGCCTCCAGGCCGGATGAAGGCACCGGACGTCCGCGGAAACACACAGCGGGGGTCCGGTGTCTTAGCGTACTGTAGCTCTCAGGTCAGCTTTACACCGTACACAGGCTCGTACCGCATTCACCGGGTTCTCACACATGGCTTCTCGTTTCTCCCGATTCCGCTTTGCCGCTGCCGCGGCCGTGAGCTTTTCCGCCGGCGTGCTGTTCGCGTCCGGCATGGACTGGACGAAGATCAGCTGGGCGCAGGGTGGCGCGGCACCGCGCTCGGCCTCCGTACGAGGCCCGATGGCCCCGGAAGGCGGTTCCTTCGCCGACATTGCCGAGCGCGTCACGCCGGGCGTGGTGGCGGTGAACACCACCCGAACGGCCCGTGCGCGGCCGCAGGTTCGTGGTCGCACGCCGCAGGGCATGGAAGACTTCCTCGAGCAGTTCGGACCGCAGCAGCCGCGGCAGCAGCGCGGCGAAGGCTCGGGCTTCATCGTGACGCCGGATGGCTACATCGTCACGAACCATCACGTGGTGGCCGACGCCGATCAGGTCTCGATCACACTCAGCGATGGCCGCACCTTCAAGGCGAAGGTGGTCGGCACCGACTCGACCACCGACGTCGCCGTCGTGAAGATCGACGCGAAGGGGCTCCCCACGCTGGCCATCGGCAACGATGAAACCACGCGCATCGGCGACTGGGTGCTCGCCGTTGGCAATCCGCTGGGGCTCGACTTTACCGTGACCGCCGGCATCATCTCGGCCAAGGGACGTGGCTCGGAAATCCAGCTGCCGAACGCCGGCAACTTCACGATCTCCGACTTCATCCAGACCGACGCGGCGATCAACCCCGGCAACTCCGGCGGCCCCCTCATCAACCTGCGCGGCGAAGTGATCGGACTGAACAGCGCAATCGCCAGCCAGACGGGCTTCTACTCGGGCTACGGCTTCGCCATTCCCATCACACTGGTCAAGGCCGTCACCGATGACCTGATCAAGGAAGGGCGCGTCCGCATTCCGGTGATCGGTGTGTCGGTGGGTCGCATCGATCCGGAAGATGCCGGCATTAATGGTCTGACTCGTGTGGCGGGCGTGAAGGTGGCCGGATTCAACCCGGCCGACGGTGGGCCCGCCAAGGCGGCCGGTATCGAAGTGGGTGACATCATTATCACGGTAAATGGCAAGCCGGTGGATCGCGTGAGCTCGCTGCAGCGCGTCGTGCGTTCGCGCCGCGTGGGCGATCTCGTGCCGGTCGAAGTGATGCGCTTCGGCACCAAGAAGAGCTTCAAGGTGAAGCTGGTGGAAGCCGACGTGATCAGCCGTGTGACGGCGCTTCCGGAAGCGGAAGCCAAGGCGGTGCCTGCCGCCGGCAAACTTGGCATCACGGTGGAACCCGTGCCGGCGGACGTGGCCGAGCGTATGAAGCTGGCCGGCCGCGGCGTGCGCGTGTCGGAGGTGGCCGAAGACGGCCCGGCGCGCGACAAGCTCGCCGCCGGTAGCGACATCGTGCTCGAAGTGTTGTATCCCACGCCGCGTCGTGCCGTGAAGACGGTGAACGACTTGCAGGGTCTGCTCTCCGGCCTGAAGGACGGCGACTACGTCAGCCTGCTGGTGCGCAACATGGACCCGCGCGTCGGCGAGCGGGTGGTGAATAT
>CAITQY010000149.1 GCA_903894655.1 uncultured Gemmatimonadota bacterium | reverse complement strand
GCCATGCTCCGCGCCCTTCGCGGCCCTCCGCGCCCTTCGCGTGAACCAAAGAGCCATCCGCCGGCATCCCACTATCCAAAAGCACACCGGCCAGCACTCCACCAGCCAACCGACGACTCAGAAGTAGCCACCCAACGTCACGTAGAACGCCCCACCGCGCGAGACATCACGCGGCGCCACATACGGCGCCGCCGCGCCGATGCGCAGGCGATACGGCGTGTCGTACTGCACCGCCAGATCCACCACCACCTCGGCACCCGCCGACGCCAACCAGCCGTCGCGCTCTCCAGGACGCTCGCAGAGTTGCGTTTCCGACCGCGCCAATGCACCCGGACACCACGCTCGCGCGGCATCGCTGAACACCGTGACCGACAGCCGATCCACGAACAGCGTGAACGGACTCGGCAACCGCCTGAACATCACCAGCGGCGCGCGATACTCCACGCCGCCCGCCAGCGCGCGAAGGCCACGCTGCGTGCCCGGGGCCACACCACGCAACGAGAACGTGCGCGACGGATCGCCGATCACTACCCCCGGCAACAACTCGGCTGACTGACCGCTCGTGCCGCCCACGCTGAACTCGGTGGTCGACGTCTGCTGCGCCACGCCGATCGTGGCGCGCGTGGCGAGCACATGACGCGAGAAGCCCGGCAGGTTGAGCGGCAGGTAATGTCGCGCCCCAATGATCGAGCGCCACGCGCCCGATGCGGTGGGATCGTTCTCGCGCCAGCGGTACGCCGTGCTGCCGCTCAGCGTGAAGCCTTCCTCCACCGAAATGCCGCGAAGGCCAAGGCGCGCCGTACTCATGCTACCGTTCGCGAAGAACGAGCCGTAGCGCGTGCCGGTGCGCAGCAGGGAGGTCGGCGAGCCAAGGGCCGCGTCCACATCGCTCGTGAAATCACGCAGTTCATACTGCGCACCGAGCGTGGCACTCACCGAGCGGCGCACGCGCGGCACGCGCCACGTGCTGGAACCGGTCAGGAAGCGGCGACGACGCGCGACGAAGCCCAGCGTGGCCCCCGAATCGTTCACCGCGCGGAACGTCCCATCCCATTCCTGCTGTGCCGATACATCCAGCACCTGAATGCCAAGACCGGCGTAGCGATACGAGGCGAATGCATCGGTCTCGCGCAGTTGCGGCTGCATCAGCGCGTTCGCCGTCCACGCATGCCGCTCTAAAATGTCGATGCCGCTGGTGGACGCCCCGTACGTTGCGCCCCCATTGCGTCCTTCACCAACCAGCGGCATCCAATAGCGCGGCACCAGCTGGCGCAGCGGCGCGTACCGCGTGGCTACGGCCGAATCCGCGCGCCCACCCAATGCCACCCCATCCGGCACCGAGAAATCGGTCACGTTCGTGCGCGGGTACCACGTCGAGCGCGCGATCTCGCCGGTGGTGTCGAGGGGCGCCCACGACACGTGATACCCATCGGCACGATACAACAAGGCCGCCACCCGCCGGCCGTCGGGTGACACCGTCGGATCGAATACGCCGCTGCTCACCGACGACGCCACGCGCACATCCGCGCGCTCGTCGCGCCACTGCATGGTATCGATCGGCGCACCCAGCGCCGCGATGGGCGCCGTCTCGAGCTGCGAGCGTCCGCTGCGATCGCTGACCCACACCAAGCGCTGACCATCAGGGGTGAAGCTCGGGCTCGCGAACACGCCGCGCGCGCCCGCTACCGCCAGCTGGAGGTCGCCACTCACATCCATCACCACCACGCGCTGTTCTCCAGTGGCGAGCAGCTGCACCGCCGCGATGCGCTGTCCGTCGGACGACCAGCGCGGCTCAGCCCAGCGTTCCGACGCCACATCCGGCGTGATCGGCACGATGCTTTCACCCGTCGCACTCACCCGCACGAGGCGCGCCCGGTCGGCGCCGAGTTGCACCGCCACGATACTGCCGTCGGCCCGCACATCAGGCTGCACTAATCGCGCGCCGTTGGTCAACCGCGTCTCGCCCCCGCGATCCGCGCTCCGATCCGCGCTGCGCGAGCGATACAGATCCGAGCGCACAGTGTACAGATCCATCCGCTCTGACTGCGCGAACACCATCGTGCCGCCGGCGTCTCCGGGCACGGGCGCGTTCACATCGAGCGTGTTGCGCCACGCGACTCGGCGCGGTTCGCCCGCGCCGGTGCGGCCAGCCGGCGCGATGTACAGCCCGGTCACCTCCCGGCCGTTGCTCGCGCTCCACGCAATCGAATCGGTGCCGACCCATCGCGGCGCCGCCGCATACCACCCACTGGCGCTCACCGTCTGCCACACGCTATCGCCTGGCAGCGCGGACGTGACACGCCGCAGCGAGACGGTCGTGCGTGCGAACAGGCTGTCGAACGACGCACCGAACGCCTGACGACTGTTCCGACTCAGCAGAAAGGGCACCGCGTTCGCGGCCGTAATATCCACGTAGCGCCTCAGGCCGCCGGCGCGCTGGGTCGCCGCCTGATTCATCAGCAGTGTTCCCCACGCGTACGCGGTTTGTCCGCCGGGAAACTGCGACGTGGACGAGCTCCAGCGCGGCGGAGCCGGCACGAATTCGTCGCGAACCGCCGTTCGCGCAATCATCGGAAAGTTGGTGCTCACACTGCGCCCGCTGCCGGTGAGCATCGACTCATAGTGCACCGCCAACCCTTCTTTCACCCAGCTCGGCGTGAAGGCATTCGGGAAAAACAGCGGATTGCGTCCAAACACCGCACGGCCCACGGCCCACACCCCACGCGCACGATCGATGTGAAAGATGTGCGCCATTTCGTGGGTGATCACCATGCGCAGCCATTCATCGTGAAAGCGCAACTCGCGCAGCGCGATCGGCGGCACGGCGTAGATCACCACGCGATTGGAGGGAAACACCTGCGCATAGCCGTTACTGGCGTCCACGTTGTCGGCAATGAGCAGATCTACCGGACCCGCCGGCGGCGCCAGTTCGCGCGACAGCTGCGCGTACGCGGTCTCCGCCAGGAACGCCGCGCGACGCGCCAAGGCTTCCTGGTCTGGGCGGAAATGCACCCGAAAGTGCGGCATGGCGATGGTGCGCATAGCGCCGCGCGGATCAACCTGTGCATTCGCCGTCGGCGCCATCGCGAGCAGCACGCACACCAACATCGCTGTACGGATCGCCACGCGCCGCATCGTTAGCATCACGGCTGCAGTACGGGTGTAAAAATCCGGAAGTAGCGTTCGAGTCCCACCACGAGACCCTCGGCATATTTCCGCTGGAAGCCCGTATCCCGCATGGCCGCTTCCTGCTCGGGCAGCATGAGAAACAACCCTTCAGCGAGCACCGACGGATACCACGTGGGCCGAGCCACGGCGAGGTTCTGATAGTGCACGCCGAGGTCGCGCAGTCCGAAACGTTTCATGAGTTCTTCCTGCACTGGGCGCGCGAGGGGCTCGCTGTGCTGGTGATAAAAGAGCGTGCTCGTGCCGTTGGCGGTGAACGGATTCACGCCGTCAGGGAGCGCATTCAGGTGCACCGAGATGAACGCATGCGCATTGGCCTGACGGGCCGTGACGCCACGCTCGGTCAGCCCCACCGGCGCCAGCGAGTTCCGCGTCATCACCACCGTCGCGCCGCGCGCACGCAGGAGGGCGGCGACCTGTTCACCCACCGGGAACACGGCGTCGCCTTCATAGAGACCGGTCGGTCCCGTCGCGCCGGCGGGAGGATGCCCGGGATCGACGGCGATCGTGAGCCCGCGGAGCGGATTCGTCGCATCGATCAGTGGCGGCCGACGCACGCGCAACACAAACTGCCGACGACGCTCATCCCAGATGGACTGCCAGCCGAACACCGGCTGCGACAGCGTGAAGGTGATGCGCACGCGATCGCTCGTGACCTGCTCCCAACTGATGCGGCGCACCAGCGTGTCGTTGCCGGCAATCGGTGAGATCTCAGGATTAGCCTGCACGCCGTAAAGGGTGAGCACCAGCGTGCGTCCATCCGGCTCCACCAAATGGGCCGGTCGATCCCCCGTCGCGATCGCGACATCGACCCATTCGGCACTGGGCGTCACGCGAAATCCACCAGTCACGCGTCGCGGCATCGCAGTGCCTTCGGGAAGTACCACGAGGTCGTTGTTGTCCACCCACACGTCGAGTGAGCCGTCGAGGCGGATGCGCGTGAAGCCTTGGGCGCGTCCCGTGACTTCCACGATCGTGCCGTTCAGCAACATCCACTTGTAGGTACCATCCACGATCGTGCGCGCATTCACCACGCGGTCCGTATCACTGCCGATCGTCGAGGCGCCACGCAGCATCGCCAATACCCGCGTCTCCGTCGGCAGCGCGCGCACCAGCGGCACGGTCAGTCGCACTGTGTCGCTGCCGCGCACCGCGATCAGACGTGGCGCGCGGGCGCTGTCGGCCAGCACGCGCGCAGCGATGTCGGTAGCGAACACCGCGGACAGGTCCTCGCCGCTCGCCTCGACCGCGCTGGCACCCGGAACGCGAACAACGCCGTTGCCGCGCAGCAGCGGCCGCATCACACTGTCACTCCCCTGCACCATCACCGTCGCATTCGCCGGCGCCCGCAGGCTGACCCGCACGTACTCGTCGCGCTTGGCCCACGTCCCCCGCACCGGCACGACCGAGCTGCTATCCACCCGCAGCTTCCCTGTGCCGGCCAACGGCGTACGCACCGGCAGTCGGACTTTCACGGTGCGTCGCACGGTATCGGCGGCCCGCACCACCACCACGTCGTATCGCAGCGCGCCAGCGGGCGGATTGGGCAGCCACGCCAGAAACGCGCCGTTGGGTGCGACCGCGACCGCCTGGCCAGTGATCGCGAGCGACACGTCGCCAGTGCCGAGGCTCCCCAACACAAAGTTGGAATCGCGACTGGTCAGCAGCTGGTTGTCGGCCGGATAGCGCACACGTACATCGATCGGTGCACCGCGCACCGACGGCACGGCTGGCAGCCCCGACTCGACCGCCGGAGGCGCCACGATCGGCATCGGCATCGGAGGCGCCACCGGGGATGTCGGGCGGGCGCAGGCACCCGCCAGGAGCGCCGCGCAGAGCAATACGAGCGAGCGGGGCCTTGGCATCGGTCCGGTGGAGTTCATCATCCGTCGAAGCTGACGGTCGGCGGGACACGCGTCCAGCCGTAGATCGGCCATCGATTACCGCGTTTTTTCGGCAAATTGGGCCGGAACGTATCCAGCAAGGGGCAAATCGGAAGAATTTCTACGAATGATTTGACCCACCGGTGAGACGAACGCCATTTTCAACCGTCTACGGACCAGTCCCTAAGAGGCGGGTCGACTCCGACCCGTCCTCTGGAAAATTGTAAAGGAACATCGGGCTGCAACTCCCGGCGTTCCCGTCCGTACGGACATTTGCCCCCTGTGTGCACCGGCCCGCTCCATGATGCTGTGACCGTTCCCGCCTCACATTCCGAACGCTTGCCGGGTGACCACCGCGTGGTCACGCGATTCTTCGCGCTTACCGACGTGGGACGCGTACGGGAGCACAACGAGGACATGTTCCTCGTGGCGGATCTCGAATCCGGGATGCCGCTCGACTTTACCGACGGCGCTCACGAAATCGCAGCCGGTCCGCACGGGCTGCTGTTTGTTGTCGCCGACGGGATGGGCGGCGCCGCATCCGGGGAGCTGGCCAGCAGCATGGCCGGGTCGCTCGTGCTCGACGCGCTACGGCAAACGTGGATGCCGGCGAACCCCTCGCCGACGGCGTTTGCGGAAGCACTCCGCGACGCCACGGTGCTCGCCAACGCGCGCATCTATCAGCACGCTCGGGACAACCCTGAGCACCGCGGTATGGGCACCACCGTCACGATCGCCGGCCTGCTCGGCGATCACCTCTTTGTGGTGCAGGTCGGTGACAGTCGCGCTTACATGGTACGCGACGGCGAGGTCGCGCAACTCACCAAAGATCAGTCGCTCATGCAGCGATTGGTGGAAGCGGGCGAGATCACCGCGGAGGAAGCCGAGGTCAGCGAGCGCCGGAACATCATTTTGCAGGCGCTCGGTCCTGAGGCGCATGTCACCATCGACTTGACGCACCAGCAGCTCTGCCGCGGCGACACGCTGATTCTCTGCAGCGACGGGCTGTCGGGTCTGGTGCGAGCCACCGAGATCGCGCGCACGGCCAGCGATGAGCAGGCCATGCAGCCCATCTGCCAACGGCTGGTTGACCGGGCCAACCAGCTCGGCGGCGTAGACAACATCACGGTGATCGCCGCGCGTTTTGATGGCGAGGGGCTGCGGGCGTCGACCAGTGGGGATGCCTTCGGTTATAACACATTCCCCCTCGCCGGCACGATGTCCGACGAGGCGCAGGACCCCGCGCCGCCGTCTCGCGAGGCGCGATCCACACTCAAGAGTGACCCGACGCCGACGTTCGGAACGCCGATCCCCTCGCGTGCGGTGCTCGAGGCCGAGATCGAACGCGCCCGACCGGCGGGGGATCATGCCCGGCTCGGCGCGCCCGAACGCGTGGTGCAGGAACGTCGCCAGGCCGTACGACCAGTGTTCGCGCTGCTCGGTGTCGTCGCGCTGGTCGCCGGCCTCTGGTTCCTCTTCGAACTCTTCGGCTAAGCGCCGAGCGTTCCTTCTACGGCTTGTTGCGCAGCAAGCCGCGTCCCGCCGCCTGCTGCATCACGCGATCCCCGCCCCACGCCAATACGGTGGGGTGTGTCATGCCCAGCTGCGCAACCCAGCGCGGATCGCCAAGTCCAATGAGAATGACCGTGCGCTGCAGTGCTTCCGCCTGCGCCACCAAGGCATGCACCTGCGCGACCGTCTCTGGCAACAGCGCGGTGCGTCCCTTGCCCGCCACGTAATCGGCGAACAGCGCGATGACGAACGGTCCCCCGCTGGCCGGCGTCGGTGCATCGACCAGTCGCGCGTCGTTGCCGCCGAGACGCATGGCTTCGGCGATCCCCGTGCGCTCGACTGACAGACCGTCGGCGGAGTGATCGTCATCGACAATCGCCATTTCGGTGACCGTGCCAACCGGTGGCAGCGGTCCATGCTCCACGCGAAGCACCCTGTCGGCGAGCAAAGCGCCCCACGCGGTATCGGCGCCACTCGGGCGACGCCAGTCATTCGGCGGTGAGGCCCACTGTGCCCACTTGAGGCGACGGCGCACCGAGTGCTTTATGCGCTCCGGCTCAAGCGTCCCGTCATCGTACGCGCGCTCGAGCGCGTTGAGCGCCTCCTCGAGATCGCCGGGCGCCAGTACGACGTCACATCCACCACGCACAGCGAGCACCACCGTTTCCGGGGCGGTGCGTCCCTCGAGCGCGGCCGCCATCGTCATCGTATCGCCCACGATCAGATTGTCGAACTTGAGCTGCTGCCGGAGCAGCCACTGCAAAATCTCGCGGGAGAGCGTGGCCGGCGCGCGGCTCGAGTCGAGGGCTGGATACACAACGTGCGACGTCATCACGCTGGCCACGCCGCCGCTGATCGCCGCCCGGAACGGCTGCACGTCCTGCTCCTTGAGCTGATCGGCGGGTGTCTCGACCACCGGGAGTTCAAGATTCGGATCGCGCGTGACGCGCCCCATGCCGGGGAAATGTTTCGCGCAGGCGAGCACCCCTTCCGCCTGACAGGCTTCGACCCACGCAGTGACGAGCTGCGCCACTTTACGCGCATCGGTGCCCATGGCGCGTGTCCCGGTGATCGGATTCTCGAGCAGCAGATCGAGATCGCACACCGGCGCCAGATTCCAGTTTACGCCGATCGTTCGCGCTTCGCGAGCGGTCAAACGCGCGGCTCGGCGCAACGCTTCGATGTCGTCGAGCGACGTGATGGCCGCGAGCGGCGGCAGACCGGTGGCACCGGCGAACTGCTGCCCGGCCCCACGCTCTAGGTCGGCCGCAATCAGCAGCGGATGGCGCGACTTGAGCTGCAGCTCTTTCGCGAGCGCGCGCACGCCATCCTGCGCACCGCCGACCAACTGAAAACCGCCCACGCCAAGGGCAAGCGACTGCTCGATGAGCGGACGTGTGTCGGCGAAGCCGCCGGACGGCGACCACCGGAGCACGGGGATGAGCAACTGCGCGAGTTCACGACGGGATGGTTCGCTCATGAGCGACTAACGGACGGATGGAGTGAGCGAACCGAGGGGACGCGGACCTCGCGCTCCCGTTGCGCTGGGCACATTGCCGGCGCGGCCCGAAATGTGGAGATAGCCCAGCAGTGCGAACGCCACCGCCTCTTTCGCCTCTCCATCGAAATACAATCCGTCAAAGATACACACCTGTGACCCCTTTTCAGGGGCCACCGCCGCTTCGATCATGCGGACGCGCGTCGGATTGTGGGCGCCGCCACCGGAGAGCACCACATCCCCAACGGGCTCGGGGACAAACCGGCGATACTGATCGGCCAGTGATCGTGCCGAAAATGCCGTCGCGGTCGCGACAATATCGGCCGGTGCGGCCCCCGACTCCTGACAATCACGGATGAATTGCGCGACGTACGCCCGCGAAAAGAGCTCACGCCCCGTGCTCTTGGGTGGCGCGTCCGCGAAGTACGGATGCCGCAGCGCGTCCTGCACGACGGACTCGAGCACCTGACCACGGGCGGCGATCAGGCCATCGCGGTCGTACGGCATGCCGTCATACAGCGCCTGCACCACGCCGTCGATGACCACGACACCGGGGCCCGTGTCGAACGCGCGGACCGACTGCATACCGCCACGATCGTGGCTGTTCGCGGGTGGCACCACCGTCACGTTGCCGATGCCGCCAATGTTCTGCAGCGCGCGCCACTGCGTGTCGTGCGCGAACAACATGCAGTCGGCGATGGTAACCAATGGGGCGCCCTGTCCCCCGGCCGCCACGTCACGCGCACGAAAATCCGACACGACATCACAGCCCGTACGCTCGGCGATGCGCGCCGCGTCACCCACCTGCCAGGTACTGTGCCCGGGTTCATGCCACAGCGTCTGTCCATGCGACGCCACGGCCGCCACATCGCGTGCCGTCACCCCCGCGTCGGCCATCGCGGCGAGCGCGGCGTCGGCCATCCAGTCGCCAATGTCCGCTTGCACACGACAGTACTCGCGCGCCGTGCCATGCTGCATCGCCTGCTCGAGCCGCGCGCGGTCCTCGCGACCATACGCCCGATGGGTGAACCCCAGCAGCTCACAGTGCACGCCACCGTTCGGCACATCGTGAAATCGCGCGACGGCCGCACTGATGCCATCGAGCGACGTGCCGGACATCAGCCCAACGAGAATACGCCCGTGTTCTCCGACACTCTCGCGCATCATCAACCGACCGGAGGCGGGGCATGCGGCACGACACGGCGCACCACACCCTGCCCTTCCTCGAGACGCCGCCGCGCGGTCTCGGCATCGACGTGCAAGGCATGCATCACGATCGCCAGCTTCACGCGGCCATCGGCCCGGGTGAGGAGTGCCCGCGCCGCGTCACGCGACAGCTCCGTGACCTCCATGACGATGCGTTCGGCGCGATCTTGCAATTTCACATTCGTCGCGCGCAGATCGACCATCAAGTTCCCGTAGCTCTTCCCCACGCGAATCATCGCACCGGTCGTGAGCATGTTGCACACGAGCTTGGTCGCGGTACCCGCCTTGAGTCGCGTCGAACCCGTGAGCGCTTCCGGGCCGACCACCGGCAGCATGCAGATGTCGGCCACCGCACGCATGCCATCGGGCGGTTCCGTGCACGCGATCAGCAATGGTCGGGCGCCGAGCGCGCGCGCGCGCGCGAGCGCACCACGGACAAACGGGGTCGAGCCCGATGCCGCGATCCCACACACCACATCGCCGGCCTGCACGGCGTGCGCGTCCATCACCGCCACACCAGCCACCGGATCATCTTCCGCCCCTTCGATCGGATGGCGCAGGGCGTGATCACCGCCCGCGATGATGCCGACCACCATCGCCGGATCAGTGCCGAACGTGGGCGGACACTCACTGGCATCGAGTACGGCGAGGCGGCCCGACGTACCGGCCCCGACATACAGCAGACGGCGACCACTTCGGAACGCCGCTTCGATCAGCGCAATCGCCGCCGCAATCGGCTCCCGCTGCGTAGCCACGGCATCGGCCACGCCCTGATCTTCGGCATTGAGGAGATCGACGATGGCGAGCGGCGACGCGAGGTCGATGTCGACGGTGCGCGGATTGCGACGTTCCGTGACACGTGAATCGGGTGTCGGTGCGGGCACAGGAGCGGGTTCAGGGGACACCGCGCGATCGGCTGTCTTGTGCTCGCGGCGCGGGGTATGTTCCAATGCATGCCGCCGGAAGAGTTGGCAGCACGAGCGACGGCGAGGGCTCGCCTGCGTCGCTCTCGTCAAACTTAGGAGTCGCCATGCGCGAATCGCAACCCGATGGTCGGCACCGTATCGTGCGCGCGCTAGGCACCGCCGCGATCGCCACGTGCCTCTGCGCGACCGCGCTGACCGCGCAGATCCGCGGTCGGCCCGCGGCCCGCGCGCCGGATGCCGGCTGGTGGTTGTCCGGTGGCGCCGCCGCCGTGATCCTCAACGACATCAGCGATGGCGCCACGCGTTCGACGTGGAAGTTCGGCAGTGATCCGCTTTGGCAGATGCGCGGCACCCTCGAGAAGGCGCTCGACGAGGCCACCACGATCGGCATTTCCGCCGGATACGGCATGATCGACCTCTCGCTCTCGCCCCTGACCTACACCGCGGCCAAGCCACCCACGTCTCCCGTGGCACCGGCGTCGTGCGCCACCGGCTGCGACGCGCAGACGCAATTGTGGACGCTCATGGGACAGTTCCGCAGCGGCGGCAGCAGCGGCTTTCACACGCTGTTCGAAGCGGCCGGTGGTGTCACGGGGTTCCGTGACATGCGTGTACGCGCCGATAGCGCGGGCGTGGCCGGTGTCCCCCTGGGTCCGACCAAAGGGCAGTACGACCTCTCCGGCACGCTCGGGGCCGGCTTCGCCTACGGACTCTCCGGCAATCTGCACATTGCCCTTGTACAGGAGTTCGGTATGGGGTGGCACGCCGCAACGGATTTGCCCGAGGGCGTTGGTCGCACGTGGCGGGCTCGCACCACGCGCGCGTCGCTGCGCCTCGGGTTCGGGGCGCATCGCTGAGTCACCGGCACACGCCGTCCATCCATCTCACCCCACGACTCACGGATGATCGTCATGACTGTTTCGAAAGCCCGCACGTGGCCGCTGCTGTTCGTGCTGCTCGGTGCCTGCACCCAGCGCACGACACCGGCCGCCAATACCAGCGCGGAACCCGCGCGCGAGGCGGCGCAGTTTCCGGGCGGATGGCGCCTGCCGGCGGGCGCGTCATCCACGTTCGCGCCGCAAGCGATGGCGGTCAGCAACAGCCCTGAAGCGAGCGCCGCGGCGGCCGAAATCATGAAGGCCGGCGGCAATGCCGTCGATGCCGCCGTCGCCCTCGGCTTCGCCCTGGCCGTCGCCTGGCCGGAAGCCGGCAACATCGGCGGCGGCGGTTATTCCATCGTACACATGGCCGACGGACGCTCGGCGGCGATCGACTATCGCGAAGTCGCGCCGCTGGCCGCCACCCGCAACATGTACATCGATGCGAACGGCAAGGTCACCGATCGCAGCATCGAGGGCCATCTCGCGAGTGGCGTGCCGGGCGCCGTGGCCGGTCTGAACCTGCTGCTCGAGACGTACGGCACCATGCCGCTGTCCCGCGTCATGCAGCCCGCCATCAGGCTCGCCCGTGAGGGCTTCGTGATCGACACCGCCTTGGCTGGTTCGATGTCGCGCGCCGCGACCACGGTGACTCGCAACAGTCCCGTCACGCCATACTTCCCGAACGGCAAGGCGCTCCCCGCCGGTGCCCGGTTGGTACAGCCCGACCTCGCGCGCACCCTGCAGGCGATCGCCGACAACGGGGCGAAGGCGTTTTACGAGGGATGGATCGCCGACTCGCTGGTCGCCGAGCAGCAACGCGGTGGCGGTGTGATCACGCGCGCCGACCTCAAGGCCTACACGCCGGTATCGCGGAACGCGATCGCGAGCACCTATCGCGGCTATCGCCTGCTGGCGATGCCACCCTCATCGTCGGGTGGCGTGACCATGACGGAAGCGCTCAATATTCTCGAGCAGTACAGCTCGGTACCAGCGTACGGCAGCACGCGCTGGTTCCACCTCGTGGGTAGTGCATTCCAGCGCGCCTTCATCGATCGCAACAGCAAACTCGGCGACCCGGCCTTCGTGAAGGTGCCGATGGAGCAGCTCACGAGCAAAGCCTACGCCAAGACGCTGGCCGCCACGATCGACGACGCCCGCATGACGAGCACGAAGACGCTCGAGCCTATGATGCAGCAGCCAGTACGCGAGCCGGAACACACCACGCATTACGCGGTCGTCGATGCGAAGGGCAACGCCGTCTCCACCACGACCACGCTGAACAACTCGTGGGGCTCGGCCGTCTGGGTGCGCGGCGCCGGTTTCATGCTGAACGACGAGATGGACGACTTCGCCGTGCAGCCGGGCACCGCCAACATGTACGGCCTCGTGCAGGGTGAGGCGAACGCGATTCAGCCCGGCAAGCGCATGCTTAGCGCCATGTCACCGACGATCGTGCTCGACAAGTCGGGGCGCGTGTTTCTGGTGGTCGGCGCCGCCGGCGGCCCCACGATCATCACGGGCACCACGCAGGTCATCCTGAATGTGATCGATCATCACATGTCACTCGCCGACGCCATGCGCGCGCCGCGCGTGCACCATCAGGCTCT
>CAITQY010000148.1 GCA_903894655.1 uncultured Gemmatimonadota bacterium | reverse complement strand
TTTGCGCCGGAAGGTGGAGCGCGACCCAATCCGGCCGACGCTGATCGTGACCGAGCCGGGGGTGGGATACCGGATGTCGCTGCCGACGGCCGGCGCGCCGTAGCGCGCCTCCGGTCCCGTCTCCCCGTACGCGGTTCCCTCAACTAGTATCCACAGTATGAGGGTGAGCCGACACATCGCCGCGATCGCGCTTTTCGGCGTGCAACTGCTGCAGGGTGTCCTTCCCGCGGCCGGTGCGATCTGCGAACGCCAGACAGCGGCCACGCCGACCCCGGCGCTCGCGAGCGTCGCGGTGCCCCCAGCGGCCACCGGCTCACATCATCACCACGATGCCGGTGGCCCCCAGAGCTCGGCCCCCGCCCAGCATCCGCAGGCGCCAACGGCCTGCCCGATGGCCATGGCCTGCACCGTGGTTGGCGTCGTGAGTTCGGCCGTCGTGGTCTCGACCATCGATGTAACCGTCGCCGTGCATCGCCCCGTACATGTGGCCGACTGGCCCGTGTCGCTCGACGTCGCCACCGAGCCCCCGCCGACGCGAGGCTGAGCATCGGGCTCTCCGGTCTTTCCGGATGAGCCGTCTCAACGCCATCGCCGCCGATGCCCACCCGCGCCCTGTGCGCGACGCGTCGGCATTCGCCATCCGTTGCGCTGCCCCGGTGGCGCACCGCTCGCCCCTGTCCTCCCCATGAATCTGTTTCCGGACTCCGCGCGTCTCGACGCGTCGCGTTCCGGTGTGACCAGACTGCTCGTGGCCGCGATCATCGTGGCCGCGCCCGTCTCGTCGCTCTCGGCGCAAACCGACTACTACAACACCGATGCCGGACGCCCCGTCCGCATTGAAGACGCGTATGCCCTTGAACGTCGCGCGGTCGAACTGCAACTGGCGCCGTTTCGTCTCGAGCGTGCCCGCGGTGGCAGCTACCGCTGGGGCATAGAACCCGAGTTCGCCGTCGGCCTCTTCCCACGCACCCAAGTCGAGATCGGATTTCCGATCGCGCACATGGAAGGCGTGGCGGGGACGCGTCGTACCGCCCTCGGCGGCATCGACGCCTCGGTGCTGTACAACTTGAACACCGAGACCCGACTGCCCGCGCTCGCGATCGTGGCGGACGTGTTGCTCCCGGTCGGCGCGATGGCACCTGACAAGGCGTATCCCTCATTCAAGGCGATCGCCACGAAGACATTAACGTGGGCCCGCTTCCACGTGAACGGACAAATGACCATCGGCGATGCACCGCGTGTTGCCGCCGCCAACAGCGGAACGACGGCGTCGGCCGAACTCTCGCGCTGGTTGGTCGGCGTGGCGGTCGACCGCACACTGCCGTTGCGTTCGCTCCTGCTGACCGCCGAGATCGTGACGTCGCAGCCCCTCGATGCGACCGAACCACAGGCATGGGACGTGGCCGGTGGCACACGCTATCAACTGAGTCCACGACTCGCCGTCGATGGCGGCGGTGGGTACCGCCTGTCGGGCGCCGATGCTGGCTGGTTCGTCACCGCCGGTGCCGCCGTGTCGCTTGGACTGCCCTGGTCTCC
>CAITQY010000147.1 GCA_903894655.1 uncultured Gemmatimonadota bacterium | reverse complement strand
TGCTTGTATTCGGTTTCCGAGATCAGCATGCCGGCGATGAAGGCCCCCAGCGCCAGCGACAGGCCGGCCAGCTCGGTCAGCCAGGCCAGGCCCAAGGTGGTGAGCAGCAGGTTCAGCACGAACAGCTCTTCGCTCTTGCGCCGCGCCACCAGGGTCAGCCACCAGCGCATCACCCGCTGGCCGCCCGTCAGCAACACCGTGATGAGCACCACCGCCTTGACCAAGGCGAAGGCCAACGCGCCCATCAGGGACTCGGCCGGCGCCCCCAGCGCAGGGATCAGCACCAGCAGTGGCACCACCGCCAAGTCCTGGAACAGCAGCACACCGACCACGCGGCGCCCGTGCTCGGACTCCAGCTCCAGCCGCTCGGCCATCAGCTTGATCACGATCGCCGTGCTGCTCATGGCCAGTGCGCCGCCGAACGATTCGCCGACCACGATGGCCGGGGTGCCGTCGGGCACGGCGTCGTCGAGGTGGCGGGCAATTTCGGCCACCAACATGTCCATACTGGGCGCCTCGTCACGCAGCCGGAAGGTGATCACCCGGAAACGGTGCGTCAGTAGGCGCGCCTGTCGGTAAAAGAGCAAACCTGTGCCGTCGAGACCGGGTATATAGATCAGTGGTGGCCCCTCGCCCTGAACGTGACAATGTTCAGGGTGGTGCGATTCGGGAACAATGTCCCCGCGGTCGCTCACCGCTGATTTCCCGGCCTTCTTATGCGCAACACTCTGCGAACGGCTCAATGACGGCGACCTCGCGTGGTACGGCTCGGTTTCTGTGGGCCTGTGTGTCGGTGGTGTTCGTGGAAACGATCATCACCGGCCTCGCGCTCGCTCCTGCGGTGCTGTTCACACATTGGCAGTCCACTTGGCCCTTGTCCACGTGGATTCGCCTGACGCTGGCCTCACTGGCCTTTGCGCCGGTGTATTTGGTGTGCGCTGGCTCGCTGATGCTCTACTCCGCGCTCGCCACGAAGGCGCTCGGGTGGCGCACGCCGGCCAACGTGGAGCTGCCGCTGCGGGACTTCAGCTGGCCGGTGCTGAACTGGGGGCGCTACTTGATGACCATCCATGTGGTTCGCGTGTTCGCCGGCCCCGCGTTCCGTTCGACGACGATCTGGAATTGGTACATGCGTCTCAACGGCGCGCGCCTTGGCCGTGACGTCTGGGTGAACAGCCTTTCCCTGATGGACCACAACTTGCTCGACTTCGCCGACGGCGTGATGATCGGCTCCGATGCGCATGTCTCGGGCCACGTGGTCGAACGCGGTATCCTGAAGACGGCGCCCGTCCGACTTGGCCGCAACACCCTGGTCGGGATCGGTAGTGTGGTCGGTATCGGCGTCGAGACTGGTGCTGACGTGCAAGTCGGCACGCTGTCCGTCGTGCCGAAATTCGCCGTGCTCGAGGCCGGTGGCGTGTACGTCGGCGTGCCGGTGGTGCGGGTGCGCTGAAATGCCGCAAAAGCAACGGCAACCGCAAAAGCAACTGCCGGAACACGGAGGGAGCGGATTCCACTGATGACACAGATAAACAAACAGCGCGGTTCGCTTCTCACCGTTCGCTTCTCGCGGTTCGTTTATCTGTGATATCGGTGCAATCCGCCTAATCCGTGTTCCAGCAGTTGCTTTTGCAGTTGCTTTTGCGGTTGCC
>CAITQY010000146.1 GCA_903894655.1 uncultured Gemmatimonadota bacterium | reverse complement strand
TGACGGGCCCGATGGTTGCCGAGCTGCTCGATCTGCCGTGCGTGACGAACGTCTTCAAGCTCGACATCACCGGCACCACTGGTCGCGCCGAGCGCGCGCTGGAAGGGGCGACGGAAGTCATGGAGTTCCCACTTCCTGCGGTGCTCACGATCGACGACGGCCTGAACAAGGAACGGCTGCCGTCGCTCAAGGGCATCATGGCCGCCAAGAAGAAGCCGCTCGACGTGAAGCCGGCGCAGCTTGGCGACGCGAAGGTGACGGTGCACAAGATGGCGCTGCCCCCCGAACGGGCTGCCGGACGTATCCTCGGCGACAGTTCCGCCGCGGTGCCCGAGCTCGTGCGACTCCTCCAGACCGAAGCGAAGGTGCTCTGAGATGGCCAACGTTCTCGTATTCGCAGAAGTACGTGGCGGCGACCTGCGCAAAGTCGCGCTCGAGGCCGTGACGGCCGGTCGTGTGCTTGCAGATCTGTCCGGTGGTGGCAGCGTGCACGCGCTGCTCGCCGGTGACGTCGGTATCAGCGCCAAGGCCTCGTCCCTCGCGCAGTACGGCGCCGATTCGGTGCTGGTGCTCGAGCACGCCGGCTTTGCGCACTACAATCCAGAGGCCCTCGCGGCCACGGTCGCGCAGCAGCTCGGCAGCGGCACGTACGGATACGCGCTGTTCAGCGCGACCGCCCAGGGCCGTGATCTGTCGCCGCGTGTGGCAGCCAAGCTGGGTGTCGGTCTCGCCGCCGATCTCACGGGCTTCACCGTGGAAGGCGGATTGGTGCTCGGGCAGCACTTCAACATGAACGGCAAGGTGATCGCCACCTTGGCGCTCTCCGGAACGCCGGCTCTGTTGTCGGTGCGACCGGCGGCGTTCCAGCCGGCCGAGGCCCCGCGAGCGCTGGCGACGTCGTCGATCACGTCAGCGGTCGATCCATCCGCGTCACGTGTAAAAGTCGTCGAACTCAAGCTGGGCAATACCGGCAAGCTCGATCTCAACGACGCGCCGGTCATCGTGGCTGGTGGTCGCGGCCTCAAGGCGCCCGAGAACTTCAAGCTGTGTGAAGATCTCGCCGATGCCTTCGGCAACGCCGCGGTCGGAGCCACGCGCGCGGTCACCGATGAGGGCTGGCGTCCGCACTCGGATCAGATCGGACAGACGGGACGTAACGTGAGTCCGAACCTGTACGTCGCCATCGGGATCTCCGGCGCCATTCAGCACCTGGCCGGCATGCGCACGTCGAAGACGATTGTGGCAATCAACAAGGACAAGGACGCTCCGATCTTCAAGATCGCAGATTACGGCATCGTCGGTGATGTGTTCGAAGTGATGCCGGCGCTCATCGCTGCGGTGAAGGCCGCCAAGGCGCAGGGCTGATCGGAAACATGGGGGTCTCGAATCTCATCTTCGCGGTCATTCTCGCCGTCGCGCTCGGGTTTTTCGCCCGTAGCGCGCGGCGGCTGAACCGGTGGCTGAACATCGGCCACGATGAAGTCCGCACCGACCACCCCGATCAGCGCACCAAGAATTTCCTGCTGATCGGTATCGGGCAGAGCAAGATTCTGCGTGATCCGGTTGGCGGCATGATGCACGCGCTCGTGTTCTGGGGCTTCTGCGTGCTCGGTCTCGGTACACTCGAGATCATGGTGCAGGGGCTCTACACGCCGTTCACGTGGGATGTGATTCTCCCGCGGTTCCTGTACCTGCCGTACGTGGTCTCGCAGGAGATCTTCGCGGTTTTCGTGCTGATCCCTGTCGCCTACCTGCTGTACCGGCGCCTGGTCATCAAGCCGAAGCGGTTCGCCGAGGTGAGCGGCGCCGACGCGGTGTTCATCCTGAGCATGATCGCCACGCTCATGATCACGCTGTTGCTCCTGTTCGTGATGGAGCTGCGAACGGGCGCGTCGCCCGATGGTCGC
>CAITQY010000145.1 GCA_903894655.1 uncultured Gemmatimonadota bacterium | reverse complement strand
TGGCGCATTGGTCACGGTGGCGAGCGATCTGCTTGCGCTGTGCCTGTTGGCCCCGCCGGGAGAGTGGGGCGCCGATATCGTCGTCGGCAACACGCAGCGTTTCGGCGTGCCGATGGGCTACGGCGGACCGCATGCGGCGTTCTTCGCGACGCGCGATGAGTTCAAGCGTCTGCTGCCCGGTCGCATCATCGGACTGTCGCGCGACACCGAGGGCAAGCCGGCGTTGCGCATGGCGCTGCAGACGCGCGAACAGCACATCCGCCGCGAGAAGGCCACCAGCAACGTGTGCACGGCGCAGGTGTTGTTGTCGGTGATGGCAGGTATGTACGCCGTGTACCACGGCCCGGACGGTCTCGTGCAGATTGCCGAGCGCGTGCACCGGAATGCCGCAACGTTGGCGGCTGGTTTCGAGCGGCTCGGCTTTGCGATCACGCACGAGCAGTTCTTCGACACGATCCGCGTGGAAGTCGGCGCGCACGGGCAGGAGGACATTCTGGCGGCCGCCGCGGCGCACCGCATGAACTTGCGCGTGCTCGAGCCGGGCACGATCACGGTGGCGCTGGATGAAACGACGACGGAACAGGATATCGCCGATTTGTGGACGGTGTTCAACAACAATGCCGCCGTCGACTTCTCCTATGCCGACGTCACCGCCGGCGTGGATACGCGCTACGACGAGCGTTTCCGTCGCGTGACGCCGTTCCTCACGCATCCCACGTTCCATCGCTATCACAGCGAGACGGAGATGCTGCGCTACATGTACGCCCTGCAGGCGCGCGATTTCTCGCTGGTGCATGGCATGATTCCGCTGGGTTCCTGCACGATGAAGCTCAACGCGACGGCCGAGATGATTCCGGTCACGTGGGCCGAGTTCGGTCAGCTGCATCCGTTCGCGCCGACGGCGCAGGCGCAAGGCTATGCGCAGATGTTCAATGAACTCGAGCGCGATCTGGCGGAGGTGACTGGATTCGCCGGGGTGTCCTTGCAACCGAACGCGGGCTCGCAGGGCGAGTACGCCGGTCTGCTGGTGATCCGCGCCTACCACCTCTCGCGTGGGGACGCGCATCGCACGGTGTGTCTCATTCCGCAGTCGGCGCACGGTACTAATCCGGCGAGCGCCGTGATGGCGGGTTTCTCGGTGATCGTCGTGAAGACGGACACCGATGGTAACATCGACGTGGACGATCTTCGCGCGAAGGCGGAGCAGCATGCCGCCAACCTCGGCGCGCTGATGGTGACCTATCCGAGCACGCATGGCGTGTTTGAAGCGCGCATCACGGAGATCACGGCGATCATCCATGCGCACGGCGGGCAGGTGTACATGGACGGCGCCAACATGAACGCGATGGTGGGGGTGTCGCGTCCGGGCGACCTCGGCGCCGACGTGTGCCACCTGAACCTGCACAAGACGTTCTGCATTCCGCATGGGGGTGGCGGGCCGGGTATGGGCCCGATCGGCGTGGCACCCCAGCTCGTGCCGTTCCTGCCCACGCATCCGGTCATTGCCACCGGCGGCACGCAGGCGATCGGTCCGATCTCCGCCGCCCCGTGGGGCAGCGCGAGCATCCTGCCGATCTCGTACGCGTACATCAAGATGATGGGCGGCGAAGGCCTCGCGACCGCCACGAAGGTCGCGATCCTGAGTGCGAACTACGTGGCCAAGCAGCTCGAGGCGCATTACCCGGTGCTCTACCGCGGCCAGAATGGTCTCGTGGCGCACGAGTGCATTCTCGATACGCGCGGCGTGAAGAGTGCGTCTGGGGTGGAAGCAGAAGACATCGCGAAGCGGTTGATGGACTACGGATTCCATGCGCCCACGCTGTCGTTCCCAGTGGCCGGCACGCTGATGGTGGAGCCTACGGAGAGCGAGTCGAAAGCGGAGCTCGACCGGTTCATCGAGGCGATGATCGGTATTCGCGAAGAGATCGCGGCGGTGGAGC
>CAITQY010000144.1 GCA_903894655.1 uncultured Gemmatimonadota bacterium | reverse complement strand
GGTTGCTGGCGTACTACAAAAGCCGCCCCGAACTCGCATTCAGCTCGAAGCCCAAGACGATGGCGTTGATGCAGGAGCAGTCGTACTCGCTCGCCTTCCGCAAGAAGTATCCGAAGTTCAATGGACTCATCTGGGGCTATCACTGGCTGCAGGTCGGGCTGTACGAACCGCTCCTCGTTGGCCACACCGTTGCCGCGAAGCAAGCTGGCGTTCGCGCCACAGTGGCGCGGTTCTGGCAAATGGTGGATGGGGCGCCGGCGGCCCTGCCGTACCAGATGCCGATGACGGCGACGGTGGCGCCGGCATTCGCCGCGCGGTTTCCAGAGGCCGCGATCATCTTCGACAACCTGCACTCCATGCATGACGTGGTCTCGGACATTCTGAGTAACGACGCCGTGCCTCGTGACCGCAAGCGCGCCGAGATCCTGCGCGCCGCGCGGTTGTATCGCGACGACACGTCGTACGTGATGCCGGTGGCGGCGTGGCTGGCGATGTCGAACCATATGGGCATCGAGAACATGGGCGGGCCAGCGGTAGGATTCCTGCCCACACTCCCCACGCCAACGGTGACCTCTGGTGCTGTGATGACACACGATTGGGAGACCGGCGCCATGAAGGGCTTCACGTACGGTTCGGCGGCCGGCGGCGCGGCGTCCGGTGGCGAGCACGCGGGGCACGACATGGCCGCGATGGCCGGCATGGCGATGCCAACGACCGTACCATCAACGACACCCGCGACTAACGACAGCGCCGACGTGGCCGCGCTGGTGCACCGTTTCCACGACGCGCTCGAACAGGGCGACAGTGTGACGGCGATCAGTCTCCTCGCGGACGACGCCGAGATTCTGGAGAGTGGGTCGGTGGAAACGGTGGCGGATTACCGCGCCCATCATCTGCCCGCCGACATCGCACTGGCGAGGGCCATCAAGAGCACGCGGGCGCCGCTCCGGGTCCTCGTGCAAGGCGACCTCGCCACCAGCACCTCCACGTCGGTGACCAAGGGCGCCTTCCGTGACCGCGCGCTCGACTCGGCTGGCGCGGAACTCATGGTCGCGCGGCGCACAGCCCAAGGGTGGCGGATCTCGGCCATTCACTGGTCGTCACGGCGACGCAACTGAGTCCCAGGGGCGCGGTCGCAGGACCGCATTCGGCCGATTTCCCCGCGGGTACCTCCTTCCCGTGTGGGGGATCGGTTAGGTTTCGGGAGAAGGTTTTTTGACGCCCATCATCGAAGGTTTTGCCCATGTCGGACGTACTGCAGGAATTTTCCTTCGTTGACCGTGGTCGGACGTTCCAGTGTCGCGTCGCCGCATCGCGTGTCACGGGACCGGATCCGTGGTGGTGGTTCGAGGTGTCCACCGAACAGCACCAGCGTCACGCGCCGTTCCGTGCTGATCCCGATGACACGTTTGAAGTCGTCCAGCAGCGTATGGTGGCCTATTACGACAATCTGCTCGAGCGTCGCGCCGCGCCGGTGGTCAAGAAGTGGAGCCGCCCGGCACCGCAGGCCGCCGCCGAGACGTCTGGCGACGAAGGCTCAGATGTGATCGAGATGGACGCCGAGACGGAAGAAGTTGTGGCCGAGATCGAGGGAGAGATCGCGGAACTCCCGGGTGACGACGAAGACGCCCCGGCGGCCTGAGTTGGCCTGAGTGCAGATCACCCCGGTGCAATCACCGGGGTGGCCACTCCCAGCGCCTGGCGAACCGCCGGCGCCACCACCGTTCCGAACAGTTCGATACTCCGCATGATGTCAGCATGGGCCATCGGTCCCACGCTGAACTGAATCAGCATGCGGTTGTGCCCGAAGAGCTGGTGCTCGAACAGAATCTTGTCGATCACTTGCTCCGGCGCGCCCACCAGCAGCGCGCCACGAGGCGAACGCTCCATGTCGAACTGCCGCTGCGTCGGCATCGGCCAGCCACGCTCGCGGCCGATCCTGCCCATCGTTTCGATGTACGGCGGAAATGACAGGGCCACCGCTCGCGCCTCGCTGTCGGCAATGAAGCCGTGCGAGTTGATGCTCACCGGCAACGTGGTGGGATCATGACCCGCACGCTCAGCCGATTCGCGATACAACTCGACCAGCGGCACGAAGCGCTCCGGCGCGCCACCGATGATCGCGACCGCGAGCGGCAAACCCAGCGTGCCGGCACGCACCACCGACTGCGGCGTACCGCCCACCGCGATCCACACCGGCAACGGCGATTGCAGTGGTCGGGGGTACACGCCGCGATTCTCGATCGGCGCGCGCAACGAGCCCGACCACGTCACGCGTTCCTGCTCGCGCAGCGCCAGCAGCAGCCCGAGCTTCTCGGTGAAAAGCTCGTTGTAGTCGTCGAGATTTTGTCCGAACAGCGGATACGATTCGATGAAGCTGCCGCGTCCGGCGGTGATCTCCGCGCGCCCATTCGAGAGGAGATCCAGCGTCGCGAAGTCCTGAAAGACGCGCACCGGATCGTCGGAACTCAGGACCGTGACGGCGCTCGTGAGGCGAATCCGGCGGGTGCGCGCGGCCGCCGCGGCCAGCACGACGGCGGGGCTGGAGACGACATAATCGGGGCGGTGATGCTCACCCACGCCGAACACATCGAGCCCCACCTCGTCGGCGAGCACGATCTCCTCGATGAGCTCCTGCATGCGACGGGCGGCCACCGACGGGTCATGCGTTGCCCGCGGATCGGTTTCGCCGAAAGTGTAGATGCCGAGTTCCATGGGGAATTCTCGCTGGTCGACCGGCGCCGGTCCAGCGAGGTCGCGCCGTGACAAACGGCCCGAGCTCTTTACGCCCCGACCGCGCGGCACGACATTTAGTTGTTGGATTGTCACCCGACAGTCCGCCCCCTGCCCCCGTCCCGCCTGGTCCTATGCCGATTACGCTCAAGGTCAACGGCACGCCGCGCACGCTCGACGTGCCAGCCGACATGCCCCTCTTGTGGGCACTCCGTGACGAACTCGATCTCAAAGGCACCAAGTTCGGCTGCGGCATCGCCCGCTGCGGCGCCTGCACGGTGCATGTGAACGGCGTCGCCACGCGGTCGTGCAACACGCCCCTCTCGCGCGTCGCCAACGCCGACGTCACGACCATCGAAGGGTTGTCGCCCGATGGCCTACATGCCGTGCAGCAGGCGTGGGAGGAACTCGACGTGCCGCAGTGCGGCTACTGTCAGGCCGGCCAGATGATGGGCGCCGCCTCGTTGCTGGCGAAGACGCCCAAGCCAACCGACGCTGAGATCGACACCGCGCTGAACACGAATCTCTGCCGCTGCGCCACGTACATCCGCATTCGCAAAGCGGTGCACCGCGCCGCCGAGATCAAGTCGGGCGCGTCGCCGGCCGTGGGTGGATCGACGCCGTCGAAGAACGGCTCCCCTGACAACCGCTGAGGCCACGACGATGACGACCCAATCCGACAAGCCGGGCGTAAACCGTCGCGACTTTCTGCGCGTCACCGCCCTCGCTGGCGGCGGCATGCTATTGGCCAGCTACGCCGAGCCGCTCGAGGCCATTGAACGGCTCGGGGTGAGCGGCACGTTTCCGCCCGTCGCCGATCCGATGCTCAGCGCCTTCGTGCGCATCACGCCCGACGGCATTGTCACCATCACCGCGAAGAATCCCGAAATCGGCCAGGGCATCAAGACGATGCTCCCCATGCTGATCGCCGAGGAGCTCGACGTGGACTGGGCGAACGTGCGCGTGGAGCAAGCCGACTTCGACCCCACGAAATATTCGGCGCAGACGGCTGGTGGAAGCACCGCGACCCCCACCAACTGGCTACCGCAGCGCCGGGTCGGCGCGGCCGCGCGCGCCATGTTGGTGTCGGCCGCCGCAACGCAGTGGAACGTGCCTGCCGCCGAACTGGACACTGAAAAGGGCGTGGTGCATCACCGCGCCTCGAAGCGGTCAGCCACCTACGGGTCGCTGGCGAGCGCCGCCGTGTCGGTCACGCCGCCCGATCTGGCCACCGTGCCGCTCAAGGACCCGAAGAAGTTCACGATCATCGGTACCCGCACCAAGACCGTGGGGCTGCGCGACATCCTGATGGGCAAGCCGATGTTCGGCATCGACGTGACGGTGCCCAACATGCACTACGCCACGTTCGTGAAGAGCCCGGTGTTCGCCGCCAAGGTGGCCAGCGCGAACCTCGATGCCATCAAGGCGATGCCGGGCGTCACACACGCGTTCGTGGTCGACGGTACGACCAATTTGCAGGGACTCATGCCGGGCGTCGCCATCGTCGGCAAGAACTGGTGGATGGTGCAGCAGGCGCGAAAGAAACTCGTGGTTGAGTGGGCCGCCCACCCCACGTCGCAGCAGTCGAGCGCTGGTTTCGCCGCCAAAGCCGCCGAGTTTTTCGCTAGCGCACCGCAGCGCACGATCCG
>CAITQY010000143.1 GCA_903894655.1 uncultured Gemmatimonadota bacterium | reverse complement strand
TCCCACGCAGGAGCCGGCGCCGATCAGTGGCCCCGATGCGGCGGCCGCGCCGTACGGCAACAAGAAGGTGCGCTGCGAACAGCTGGTGCAGGAGGCCTTCGGCGCCGGTGCCACGGTGGTGCGTCCGGGGTTGATCGTGGGTCCGGGCGATCTCACGGATCGCTTCACCTACTGGCCGGTGCGCATCGAGAAGGGCGGCGAGATTCTGGCGCCGGGCACGCTCGATGACCCGGCGCAGTGGATCGACGTGCGCGATCTCACCGAGTGGATGGTGCGCCTCGGCGAGAGCCGCACCGGCGGCGTGTTCAATGCGGTGGGTCCGCGCACGGTGTGCGGCATCGGCGAACTGTTGTTCGGCATCAAGGCCTGCTTCAACAACGACGCGCACTTCACGTGGGTACCCACGACGTTTCTCACCGCGCAGAAGGTGCGTTCGTGGGCCGACATGCCCGTGTGGTCGTTCGCCGGCGCGAGCACGGTGGCGTTCTGCACCAGTGTGATCGAAAAGGCGTTGGCGGCCGGGCTCACCTTCCGTCCGCTGGCCACCACGGTGCGCGATGCGCTCACCTGGTACCACGCGCGACCGGCGGCTGAGCAGGAGAAGCTGCGCGCGGGGATCTCGCCGGAACGTGAGCGGGAAGTGCTCGCCGCGTGGCATGCCCAGCAATCCGGAGCCAAGTGATCCGTCGCGTCATGGCGAAGCTGGTGACGGTGGAAGAAGGCGAGTGGCGGGCGACGCTGTTCGCGTTTTCCTTCTTCTTCTTTTTGTTGGCCAGTTACTTCATTCTGCGCAGCATTCGTGACGCGATCGGCGTGGCCGCCGGGACGGCGAAGCTGCCGTGGCTGTTCACGGGGACGCTGGTCGCGACGCTGCTGGCGAATCCGTTGTACGCGACGATCGTATCGCGTCTCCCGGTACGACGCTTCATCCCGATCGTGTATCGGGTGTTCTCCGCGCTCCTGCTGGTCTTCGCCTACGCGGTCTCCAGCACGGGGCCGGCGGAAGAGAAGTACCTCGGCCCGGCGTTCTGGATCTTCATCAGTGTGTTCAGTCTGTTCGTGCCCTCGGTGTTCTGGGGCTTCATGGCTGACACCTTTTATAGCAATCAAGGGAAACGGCTGTACGGCTTCATCGGGGTGGGCGGAACACTGGGCGGCATGTTTGGCTCGAAGTTCACCGCGCTCATGGCGACGCAGGTCGGGACGCCGATGTTGATGCTCGTGTCGGTGCTCCTGTTGGAGTGCGGCGTGCAGGTGCTTCGACGGTTCCCGCCGAGCTTTCGCGCGGAGACGCGCGATCGGGAGGAGGCGAAGCGATCGGTGGGTGGTGGGTCGTTGGCCGGCATCACGCACGTGCTCCGGTCGCCGTATCTGCTGGCGATCTGCCTGTTCATGCTGTTGTTCACGATCGGCACCACGGTGTTGTACTTCCAACAGGCCGAGATCGTGGGCGCAAAGTTCGCCGATCGTGAATCGCGCACGGCGTTTCTGGCGAATCTCGACTTCTATGTGCAGCTGCTCACAGTGCTGGCGCAGTTGTTCATTTCCGGTCGCGTGATCAAGTGGATCGGCGTCGGCATGACACTCGCGATCCTGCCGTTGGTGAGTGTGATCGGGTTCGGCGCGCTCGGGGTGTGGCCGTCGCTCTCGTTGTTCGTGGCGTTCACGGTGATTCGTCGGGCCGGCAACTATGCCTTCGCCAACCCTGGGCGCGAGGTGCTGTTCTCGGTGATTCCGGCCGAGGACAAGTACAAAGCCAAGAACTTCATCGACACGTTTGCGTATCGCAGCGGCGACCAGATCGGGGCCTGGAGCTACGCGTCGATGTCAGCCGCTGGACTCGCGGTCAGTTCGATCGCGTTGATTGCCGCGCCGATGAGCGCGGTGTGGCTGGTCGTGGCGCTCTGGCTGGGGCGGCGGCACATGGTGCTGTCGAAGGCGGAGTCGGCGTAGCCACAGTGCGGCGGCGCCGCTACGGCGGCACCATCCTCACAGCGCTGTCGTACGACCAGACGCTGCCCACGCGGAGCCCACGCGTTCACAGAACGCGGAGCGGTTACCGTGCCATCCGTATATCCGTGTTCCGGCAGTTCGCGAACTGTCCGCGACACCTCCGGTGGTGATTCTGCAAGATCGAGAACAGCCAGAACACGGAGACCACCGATCACACGGAACCAACACGGATAAGCTGTTCGGCGCGTGAAGGGCCATCGCCACGCACCGACGCCTCGCTGTTCTGTTGTTCAATCAAAACAGACCAATCCGTCAAAAAAGCCGCGACCTCCGTCGCCCCCACGGAGCAGATCCGTGTCGTCCCCGCGAAAATCCGCGGTCATGCTGTTCCGGCTGTTTGCGATCCGTCCCCGACACCACCGGTGGCTGTTCCGCAAGATCGAAAACGGCCAGAACACGGAGACCACCGCTCACACGGAACCAACACGGATAAGCCGTCCGGCGCGCCAAGGGCCATCGCCCCCCGCCGACGCGTCGCTGTTGTGTTGTTCAATCAAAACAGACCAATCCGCAAGAAAAGCCGCGGCCTCCGTCGACCCCACGGAGTAGATCCGTGTTGTTCCCGCGAAAATCCGCGGTCATGCTGTTCCGGCTGTTTGCGAATGGTCCGCGACACCACCGGTCGTGATAAGGCGGGACCGAGAACCGCCAGAACACGGACACCACCGATCACACGGAACCAACACGGATAAGCTGTCCGGCGCGTGAAGGACCATCGCCACGCACCGACGCCTCGCTGTTCTGTTGTTCAATCAAAACAGACCAATCCGTCAGAAAAGCCGCGACCTCCGTCGCCCCCACGGAGCAGATCCGTGTCGTTCCCGCGAAAATCCGCGGTCATGCTGATCCGGCTGTTTGCGAACGGTCCGCGACACCTCCGGTGGTGATTCTGCAAGATCGAGAACAGCTAGAACACGGAGACCACCGATCACACGGAACCAACACGGATAAGCCGATCGGCGTGCCGCCAGCGGCCTCCTCCCGTCCCACGGAGCCAGCGCCCGTCGCGACAACATTGCGAGTTACCGCGGCGTAGCCCATAGTTGCTCCGGCCCGCGTGTTCCCGGGCCGAGTCGGTCCACCTATGCTCACCTTGCCCATGCGAAATATTCGCGTCCTTGCTCTCGGTGCCGGCCTGTCCGGGCTGATGGCCAGTCCGCTCGCCGCCCAGACGGCGTTGCCGCCCAAGGCTTCCGCCAGCGATGCCGTCATCAATGCCCTGCGGTGGCGCAACATCGGTCCCGCCAACATGATGGGGCGCATCGTCGATATCGAAGGCATCGCGTCGCCCTCGAAGACGTTCTACGTGTCCACCGCCGGCGGTGGCTTGTGGAAGACCACCAATAACGGCACCACGTTCAAGGCCGTCATGGACACGGCCCGCGTGTCGTCGGGTGGTGATCTCGCGATCGCCCCGTCGGACACCAACGTGATCTACTGGGGCACGGGCGAAGCGAACTCGCGGAATTCCATCTCCCCCGGTGGTGGCGTCTACAAGTCGGCCGACGGCGGCAAGTCGTGGACGTTCCTGGGGATCGCCGAAACGCGCGCGATCGCGCGGATCGTGGTCCATCCGAAGGACGCCAACACCGTCTGGCTGGCCGCGCTCGGCCATCCGTGGGGGCCGAATAAGGAACGTGGCCTCTACAAGACCACCGACGGCGGCAAGACCTGGCGTCTGGTCAAGTTCATCGATGAGAAGACCGGCTTCGTCGATATTGTCCTCGATCCGCGTGATCCGAACGTGATCTGGGCCGCGAGCTATCAGCGCGTACGCAGCCCGTACTCGCTCACCTCCGGCGGTCCCGGCTCCGCCTTGTGGAAGAGCACCGACGGCGGCGAGACGTTCACCGAGGTGAAGGGCGGCGGATTCCCCGCCACGATGAAGGGGCGCATCGGCATTGCGATCGCGGCGTCCAACGCCGACGTGATGTATTCGCTGGTGGAAGCGGACACCGCGCCGAATGCGAAGCCGGTCGCGAACAGCAAGCCACAGACACGTCCCAGCGGCCTCTATCGCTCGGAAGACGGCGGCAAGACGTGGGCCTACATGAACCCCGAGAATACCCGGCCGTTCTACTACAACCAGGTGCGCGTCGATCCCAAGGATCCGAACCGCGTGTACTGGTCGTCCACGCCGGTGAAGTATTCCAGCGACGGCGGCAAGACGGCCGGCAACACCACCGAAGGCATTCACGTGGACCATCACGCCATGTGGATCGACCCCAATGATCCGCAGCGCATCATCACCGGCAATGACGGTGGTATCGGTGTGTCGAACGATCGCGGTGGCAACTGGCACTTCCCGAACTCGATCGCGCTGGGCCAGTTCTACAACATCTCGGCCGACATGGGTGTGCCCTACCGCGTGTGCGGTGGCTTGCAGGACAACGGATCGTGGTGCGGTCCGAGCCGGCGCAAGCAGGGTCCCGTCACCAACGCCATGTGGCACAACGTGGGCGGCGGCGACGGCTTCGTGACGCAGCAGGATCAGACGAACACCGACATCATCTATTCCACGTCGCAGGGCGGCAACATGGGTCGCTTGAACTTCGCGACCGGGGAACGCAGCGCACTGCGCAAGCCCACGTGGCGCGATGGCGGCTACCTGCAGTGGAACGACTCCATCTACGCCGTGTGGCCCGATACCACCAAGCCCGCCACAGCCGCGCAGAAAAAGCAGATGGCGGCCTATCGCACCCGTCAGCGGGCCGACTCGGTGGCCTATGCGCTGCGCTGGAACTGGAACACGCCGTACATCATCTCGAAGCACAATCCGGCCACGCTGTATTTCGGTGCCAACCGCGTGCTCAAGAGCGTGAAGTACGGCGACGAGATGTTCCCCATCTCCGGTGAACTCTCGTACGCCGACTCGGCCAAGCTGTATGTGGCCCTCAAGACCACCGGCAGTATCACCCCCGACGTGACCGGCGCCGAGACCTATGGTACGGTGGTGTCGCTGAATGAATCGTCGATCCGTCCGGGCTTGCTGTACGCCGGCACCGACGACGGACGCGTCTGGCTCACACGCAACGACGGCGCGCAGTGGGAAGACGTGACGAAGAACGTGACCGGCGTGCCGGCTGGCAGCTACGTATCGCGTATCGAGCCGTCGCACTTCGACAGCGCCACGTTTTACGTCACGTTCGACAATCACCGTAACGACGACTACACGCCGTACGTGTTCATGACCACGAACTTCGGCCGTACGTTCACGTCGATCGTGAACGACCTGCCCAAGGGTCAGACCGACTTCGTGCATGTGATCCGCGAAGACACGAAGAACCAGAATCTGCTCTTCGTGGGCACCGACGTGGGCGCCTATGTGTCGATCGATCGCGGACAGTCGTGGCAGCGCTTCATGAGCGGACTGGGTACCACGCCGGTACACGATCTGATCATTCATCCGCGCGACGGCGAGCTCATTGCCGGTACGCACGGTCGGTCCATTTGGATCGCTGACATCACGCCGCTGCAGCAGATGACGCCGGCCGTACTCGCGGCCAAGACCACGCTGTTCGCGCCGCGCACGGCGTTCCAGTGGGGCGAGCAGACCATCAACGGCGGCAACGTGGGCCAGGGGGTGTTTCAGGGCCCGAGTCCGACGTACGGCGCCTCGATCTGGTACCGGCTGTCGGAGAACGCCGGTGGACAGGTTCGCATGATCGTGCAGGACGCGAGTGGTGATACGATCCGCTCCCTCACCGGTCCCGGCCAGCCGGGCCTGCACAACGTGGTGTGGGACATGCGCGCGCAGCGCCCGGCGCCGGCGCGCATCGCGCTCACGCCGGCTCAGCAGCGTGACAGCGTGAATACGCAGCGCCGTGTGATGCGCGCGCTGGATTCGCTGGAGAAGGCGGGCGCGGTACCGGCCCCGATGCTGGCCATGATCCGCACCACCGTGCAGACCGGTCAGCAGCCGCCGCAGATGGCCGCCATGTTGGGCGGCGGCTTCGGTGGCGGTGGTGGAGGCGGTGGTGGTCGTGGCGGCGCCGGTGCCGGCGGCTTCCAGGATCGTCCCGGCGAAACGCGGGCGCTGCCAAGCTTCGGCGCGCAGGGCGGTGGTCGTGGTGGCCCCGGTGGACCCGGTGGTGCGGCGCCCGGCGGCGAAGGGGCGGCGGAAGCGCCGGCCGGTCCGGCCGGATTGCAAGCGGTGTTCGGTCCGCTGCGCGAGGCGCTGGGTGATGACTTCGCATCCATCGGGATCCTCCCGGGCGGCGGCGGCGGCGGTCGCGGTGGACGCGGTGGGCAGAACGCCCTCGCGGGGACCGGCGACTACAAGATCACCATCATCGTGGGTGGCACGTCGTACTCGAAGGTGCTTCGCATCGAGCGCGTGAGCGGCGGCGAAGGCGGCGGCGGATTCTTCGGGCTCGACGACGAAGGGCGCGAGCCGAGCGATCGTTAGGTTGCGTCGCTCGCTCCGTTGAGAGCGACCAGAACATGCCCCGTGACCGGTTCGCCGGTCACGGGGCATGCTCCTTTTCGT
>CAITQY010000142.1 GCA_903894655.1 uncultured Gemmatimonadota bacterium | reverse complement strand
TTGGTGGCGATGCGCTGGTCCGGCATCAGTACCGGCACCGAGCGCATGCTCTGGACCGGCACGATGCCGCCCTTCCCTGGGCTCGGGTATCCCCTCGTGCCCGGGTATGAAGGCGTCGGCGAGATCGTCGAGGCCGGCGCCGAGTCCGGTCGCACCGTCGGCGACCTCGTGTACATCGCCGGCTCGCGCGGATTCACCGACGCGCGTGGCCTCTTTGGTGGACAAGCGTCGTTGGTCGTGGTGCCCGGCACCAAGACCGTGGTGCTCGACCCGGCACTCGGGGAGAACGGCGCCCTCTTTGCCCTGGCCGCGACGGCGCACAACGCGCTCTGCGCCGTGGCCCCCGGCGTCTCGCCGCGCGATGTGCCGGAGCTGTTGCCGGAACTGATCGTGGGCCATGGCGCGTTGGGCCGGCTCATTGCGCGCTTGGTCGTGTTGTACGGCGGCAAGCGGCCCACCGTGTGGGAGATCAACCCGGTGCGCATGGATGGCGCGCGTGGCTACGACGTCATCCACCCGGATACCGACACCCGCCGCGACTATCGCACGATCTGCGAAGTGAGCGGGGCCAATGGATTGATCGACTCGCTGGTGGGCCGCATGGCTCCCGGCGGCGAGATCTGCCTCGCTGGTTTCTACAGCGAACCCGTCAGCTTCGTCTTCCCGCCCGCGTTCATGCGACAGGCGCGTTTCCGCATTGCCGCGCAGTGGAAGGAGTCCGACCTCCAAACGATCGCGGCGCTGGCCAACTCGGGAGCGCTCGCGCTCGACGGGTTGATCACGCACCGCGAAGCAGTATCCCGTGCGGCGGACGCCTACACCACGGCGTTCGGCGATCCTCACTGTGTCAAGATGATCCTCGACTGGAGAACGGTTGCATGAGTGAAAACGGTACCAACTCCGCCAACGGCGCCCTGCATCAGTTGCACTCGAGCATGCGCGATGAAGCCGCGACTGCGCCCGATGCGGTGCACACCGGTCCGGTCACGAAGGAGACGCAGATCATCGCGATCTACGGCAAGGGCGGCATCGGCAAGAGCTTCTCGCTCGCAAATTTGTCGTACATGATGGCGCAGCAGGGCAAGAAGGTGTTGCTCATCGGCTGTGACCCCAAGAGCGACACCACGTCGTTGCTCTTCGGTGGACGCGCCTGCCCCACGATCATCGAAGTGTCGTCGCGCCTCAAACTCGCCGGCCAGCAGGTGTCCATCAGCGACGTCTGCTTCAAGCGCGACGGCGTGTTTGCCATGGAGCTCGGCGGGCCCGAAGTCGGACGCGGCTGCGGCGGACGCGGCATCATTCACGGCTTCGAAATCCTCGAGAAGCTCGGCTTCCACGAATGGGGCTTCGACTTCGTGCTGCTCGACTTCCTTGGCGACGTGGTGTGCGGTGGCTTCGGACTGCCGATCGCGCGCGACATGTGCCAGAAGGTGATCGTGGTCGGCTCGAACGATCTGCAATCACTGTACGTGGCCAACAACGTCTGCTCGGCGGTGGAGTACTTCCGCAAGCTCGGTGGCAACGTCGGCGTGGCCGGCATTCTCATCAACAAGGACGACGGCACCGGCGAAGCCGAGGCGTTTGCGGCCAAGGCGGGCATCCCGATCCTCGCGAAAGTTCCGGCCAACGACGACATCCGCAAGAAGAGCGCGAACTACGAGATCATCGGCTTCCCCGGTGGTGAGTGGGGCCCGTTGTTCGGTGAACTCGCGCAGGCCGTGGCCGACGCGCCGCCGGTGCGTCCCAAGCCGCTCACGCAGGACGAGTTGCTCGGCCTGTTCGCCGCGAGCCAGGTGGGCGGAAACGTGGTGCTCGAGCCGGCCACGATGTTCGACCTCGTGGGTCGCGAGGACGTGACCAAGCCGTCGCTCGAAGTCGTGTACGACACCGTTTGATCACGAGGCTGTCATGAGCAACCACTCCAGCGGCGAAGGCCTTCGCGAAGTCGTCTACGACGACGCGGGCAGTACGCCCACGGCCAACGATGCCGACCAGCCGTCCTCACGCGTGTTGCCTGTCATCGACGGCAGCGCGATCAACACCGCCGCGACTACCGCCGACGGACTTGGCTGTCACGCCGGCGCCGACGAGATGCTGGCGGCCGCGAAAGCCGCCGGCAAGAGCGAGACCCTCGACCGCTACGCCGCCGACTATCCGAAGGGACCGCACGATCAGCCGCAGAGCATGTGCCCCGCGTTCGGGTCGTTGCGTGTGGGGCTGCGCATGCGCCGTACGGCCACGATTCTGTCGGGCTCTGCGTGTTGCGTGTACGGGCTCACGTTCACGTCGCACTTTTACGGGGCGCGACGCACGGTGGGTTACGTGCCGTTCAACTCCGAGAGTCTCGTCACGGGACAGCTGTTCGAAGACATCCGCGATGCGGTGTTCAAGATGGCCGATCCGGCGCTGTACGATGCCATCGTGATCACCAACCTGTGTGTGCCGACGGCGTCGGGCGTGCCGCTGCAGTTGCTGCCCAAGGAAATCAACGGCGTGCGCATTATCGGCATCGACGTGCCCGGCTTTGGTGTGCCGACGCACGCCGAAGCGAAGGACGTGCTGGCCGGTGCGATGCTGCGCTATGCGCGCACCGAGGCCGAGCTCGGTCCGGTGGCCGCACCGCGCGGTGGCGTGAGCGAGAAGCCCACTGTCACGCTGGTTGGTGAGATGTTCCCCGTCGACCCCATCGGCATCGCCATGATGCTCGAGCCGATGGGCCTGGCCGCTGGCCCCGTGGTCCCCACGCGAGAGTGGCGCGAGTTGTACGCGGCCCTCGACTGCGTGGGCGTCGCCGCGATTCATCCGTTCTATACGGCGTCGTACCGCGAATTCACGGCGGCCGGCCGCCCCATCGTGGGCTCCGCCCCCGTGGGCTACGACGGCACCGAAAGCTGGCTCGAATCCATCGGTCAGATGGCGGGCGTGTCGCGCGATCACATTGATGCCGCCAAGAACAAGTTCTTGCCGATGATCAAGGGCGCGCTGGCCAAGATGCCGATCAAAGGACGCATCACGATGTCGGGGTACGAAGGCTCGGAGCTGCTGGTGGCGCGACTGCTGGTGGAAAGCGGCGCCGATGTGCGCTACGTGGGCACGGCGTGCCCGCGCACACCGTACAGCGAAGTCGATCGCGAATGGCTCGCGGCGCGTGGCATTCACGTGCAGTATCGCGCGTCACTCGAACAGGACCTCGCGGCGCTGCACGAGTTCAAGCCCGATCTCGCCATCGGCACCACGCCGGTCGTGCAGAAGGCAAAGGAGATGTCGATCCCGTCTTTGTACTTCACGAACTTGATCTCGGCGCGCCCGCTCATGGGCCCGGCCGGTGCCGGTTCGCTCGCCACCGTCGTGAACGCGGCGCTCGGCAACAAGGCGCGCTTCGACACCATGACCGCGTTTTTCGAGGGCGTCGGCACCGGCTTCGCAAGCGGCGTGTGGGAAGACGTGCCACAGGATCATCCCGAGTTCCGCGATCACTACAAGCGCCATCTCGCCAAGCTGGCCAAGGCGCGCAAGGCGCAGGAGATGGTCTGATGCTGGTGCTCGATCATGATCGCGCTGGTGGTTATTGGGGCGCCGTGTACGTGTTCACTGCGATCAAAGGCCTGCAGGTCGTCATCGACGGACCGGTGGGGTGCGAAAACCTTCCGGTCACGTCGGTGCTGCACTACACCGACGCGCTGCCGCCGCACGAATTACCGATTGTCGTGACCGGACTCGGCGAAGACGAACTCGGACGGAACGGCACCGAAGGCGCCATGCGCCGCGCGCACAAGACGCTCGACCCCGAACTCCCGGCGGTCGTGGTGACGGGATCGATCGCCGAGATGATCGGCGGTGGCGTCACACCGGAAGGCACGAATATCCAGCGCTTCCTGCCGCGTACTATCGATGAAGATCAGTGGCAGGCGGCCGAACGGGCGCTGTACTGGCTGTGGACCGAGTATGGCCTGAAGAAAGGCATCGCCCCGAAGCGTCGCGAGAAGAAAGAAGGCGACAAGCCGCGCGTGAACATCGTGGGTACGATTTACGGCTACTTCAATTCGGCCAGCGACTTGGCCGAAATTCGTCGGTTGGTGGAAGGGATCGGCGCCGAAGTAAACATGGTGTTCCCGATGGGCAGCCACTTGGAAGAAGTGCCGCGCCTGGTGGATGCCGATGTGAACGTGTGCATGTATCGCGAGTTCGGCCGTATGCTGTGCGAAGCGCTGGAGCGTCCGTATCTGCAGGCGCCGATCGGCTTACACAGCACGACGAAGTTCTTGCGCACGTTGGGCGAGATGCTGGGGCTCGATCCCGAGCCGTTCATCGAAAAGGAGAAACACACGACGATCAAGCCGTTGTGGGATCTCTGGCGGAGCGTCACGCAGGACTTTTTCGGTACCGCCAGCTTCGCGATCGTGGCCAACGAAACGTACGCCCGCGGGGTGCGCCATTTCCTGGAGACGGAGATGGGGCTGCCGTGTACGTTCGCGTTCTCCCGTCGCCCGGGCGTGAAGCCCGACAATCAGGCCGTACGCGAAGCGATCCGCACCACGCCACCGCTCATGATGTTCGGCAGCTATAACGAGCGCATGTATCTGGCAGAAACCGGCGCGCGATCGATGTATATCCCGGCGTCATTCCCCGGGGCGATCATCCGACGCCACCTGGGCACGCCGTTCATGGGGTACTCCGGCGCGACGTACTTGATTCAGGAAGTGTGCAACCAGCTGTTCGATGCGCTCTTTCACATCCTGCCGTTGGGCACGGACATGGACAAGATCGACGCCACCCCGGCACGCATGCACAAGGAGCTCCCGTGGGACGACGAGGCCAAGAGCACGTTCGATGAAATCGTGGAGACGTACCCCATCCTGATCCGCATCAGCGCCGCCAAGCGCCTGCGCGATCTGTCGGAAAAGGACGCCCGCGAACTCGGCGACGGCACGGTCACGCGCGACCACGTGCTGGCCTCGCGTCGAGGATTGGCCGGCGCCACGGCGTAAAGCCGCCACGGCGTAACGCTTCAACAGCGGCCCGCACCACGCACCACGCCACCGGATCACGTCTCCGGTGGCGTGGTGCGTTACGGCCCCTCGATCCGGGCCAGCACCTCGTGGGGATGCTCCTCGGGGAGGAGATGCCCGCCCGGCACGTCAACCAGGGTCGCCGCGGGGAGCCTGGCGGCGGCGCGCCGAAGCGCCGCTAACGGCACCCATCGGTCGGCCCGCCCCGCGAGCAGCGTGAGCGGCGTACGCAGGGTCGCCGCCTCCCGCATCAAGGCGGGAAGATCCCAGCGGGACATCATGGACAGGGCGGCCTGCACATGATCGGGCTGCCGACAGAGCCACTCGTAGCGCGCGAACTGGGGCGCGGTGAGGGGAGATCCGGCGCTCTCGAGCATCAGTCGCACGAGGGGCGTGCGCTGCGCGACCCAGGCGCCGCTCGCGGCCACGGCGTTTGACTCCACGACGGCCGCGAGCACCGGTGCGACGAGTTGGACATACCATGCCGGCGGGGCCACGAGCGCCGGACAGACGCCGAGGAGATGCTGCGGCGCGATGTCCCCCTGCAGGGCGAGTTGCATCAGGACGGGGGTGCCGGCCGAGTGGCCCACGGCGAAACGGGGGAGCACGCCGAGATGCCGCAGCAGCGCGGCCATGGCCGAGGCCATCTCCCTCAGGGCGAAGGGCTGTCGAGTGCGGGCGTTGCGATCAGCGGCGTGCGTGAAGCCGTGTCCGGGCAGATCGATCGCGACCACCCGATACCGGCGTGTCAACGCCGCGGTACAGGCCGCCCAGGAGTGCGTGGAGCCGCCGGTGCCATGCAAGAGAAGGACGGTCGGCCCCTCGCCCTGTTGTTGGACGTGCCAGCGCACGGCACCGACGGTGTGGAACGACGAGCAGTCTCGATCCGGCCACCCTTCTGGTAGGCGATCGAGGGGCGAAACGGCCGAATTCCATGCCATAGGATTGCGATTCTGGAGGGTCGTCAGAAAAAATTGCGGATTGGTGTAAGTTTTCCTTGACGCTGCGAGGTGTCAGGCACAGTTTACACCCGTCTTCAAGAGGTTCCTGCCGTCTCCCGCCCGGGGGACGACTCCCCAGCCGCGCGGGACGAGCG
>CAITQY010000141.1 GCA_903894655.1 uncultured Gemmatimonadota bacterium | reverse complement strand
GATAACGGTGCTCAGATCGCCCGGTGCGAGTTTCAGCACATCGGTGTATTGCTGACCCCAGATCGCTGCGCGGGCGATGCCCACGCCGCCTCTGATCTCCGGCACGTCAAACATGGCCTTGTGCTTGCCGGTGACCCGCTTCGCCCACGAAATATCCCACGTCTCCTGCTGCGCCTGCTCCCATGCGTCGAGTTCCTCGGCGACCGCGTTCAGCGGCAGGGAGATCGGTTCCGCGGCGTGCAGCACAGAGGACGCCGACGCTAGCGCTGCCGCGCTGAGTCCGGCCGATTTCAGGAACGTACGACGGTCGCTGCTCATGGGGAGTTCGTCAGGAAAAGAAGGTGGCGGAACACGGCCTAACTGATGATGGCGTCGGAACTGGCGAAAGTCACGGGGCGTGGGCCGCCTCGTGCCTCGGCCTATATTTCTGTCATGGTGCCCGCCCTGCTGCCCGCCTTGCTCCTTCAGTCGCTCGATCCCCCCGCGGATTTCGCCGGTCGCTTCGTGGGGTCTGGCGTACCGAAGGGTCAGGTGATGATCATCGCCCTTGCCGGCCTCTACATCCTGCCGTCGATGCTGGCCTGGAAGCGGGGCAGTTCACGCAAATGGAAGATTACCGCCATCAATGTGCTGCTCGGGTGGACGGTGATCGGGTGGATCGTGTCGATGGTGCTGACCTACGCCTACGAGCCGCCACCGGCCGGTGAAGTCGACGAGGCACACGTCCCCGGTGGCGAACGTCCCCGCTAGCGGCCGTACGTGAGTGCGAGCTCGCGCACACGCGCGGTAAGCGTTGATGGCAGCTGGTCCCACGTAAAGCGGAAACTCCAGTTGCCCGCCTGACGACCGGGAAGATTCATCCGCGCGTCGCTGCCCAGCCCCAGCACATCCTGCAGCGGCACGAGCGCAGTGTTTGCCACTGACGCAAAGGCCGCGCGCATCATGGCCCAGTGGATCTCCTGGCCATCGGTATTGAGATACGTGCGCGCGAAGGCCTTCTCTCGCTCCACGTCCTCGGCCGCCCGCGTGGAATCGCCGGCACCTGACGAATGCCACCACCCCACCGTGGTGTCGTTGTCGTGCGTGCCCGTGTACACCACGAGTGCGCGGTCATGGCGATGCGGAATGAACTCGGACGTCGGATCGTTGAAGGCGAATTGTAGAATCGCCATGCCGGGGTATCCGAATGCCGTGCGCAGCGCTTCCACTTCGGGTGTGATCAGGCCGAGGTTTTCGGCCACGATGGGCATCGGCCCCAGCGCCGACGTGAGCGCCGTGAACAGCGCCGCGCCCGGTCCCTGCACCCACCGACCATGCACGGCGGTCGTGTCCGCCGCGGGGACTTCCCAGAAAGCCTCGAAGCCGCGGAAGTGGTCGAGGCGCACCACATCGAACATGGCCAGCGACGCGCGCATGCGGTCGATCCACCAGCGATACCCGTCTCGCGCCATGGCGTCCCAATCGAACAGCGGATTGCCCCAGAGCTGCCCCGTCTCGCTGAAATAATCGGGCGGCACCCCGGCCTGCACGATGAGGCTTCCGTCGTCGTTCAACTTGAATAGCGAACGACTGGCCCACACATCGGCGGAATCGTGCGCGACGAAAATCGGGACGTCGCCCATGAGCTGGATGTGCTGCGCGGCGCACGCATTCCGCAGGGCACGCAACTGTCCAGCGAACACGTACTGCTCTTTGTAGCAACGCTCGATGCTCGGCCGCAGCGTCTCACGCCACGTGCGCAACGCGTCAGGGTCGCGATGTGCGGCCCCCGCTTCCCACATGGTCCATGCCGCACCGTCGTGCGCTTCCTTGAGCGCCATGAACAGCGCGTAGTCGGGCAGCCACGATTCCTGCTCACGCACATAGCGATGCACCGCCTCGTCGAGGGGCAACGTGGCGAGCCAGGCATCGAGGAGCGTGCGTTTCGCGGGGATCACGGTGCCGAAGTCGCATGCATGCGCCGACTCGGGCGCCACGTCATGACCGACGTGCGCACGTGCCTGCTCGGGCACGTGAATCAGCAGCGGATTGCCGGCGAAGGCCGAGAAACACTGATACGGGCTGTCGCCGTAGCCGGTGGGGCCGAGCGGGAGCACCTGCCAGATCTTCATGCCCGCGTCGGCCAGCCAGCGCACGAAGCGGAACGCATCGGGCCCCATGTCCCCGATGCCACCGGGAGACGGGAGGGACGTTGGATGCAGCAGGATGCCGGCGGCGCGGGGGAACAGCATGGATGGATAATAATCTTGACAGCGCGCACACGGGGGTGTTGGATGGCACACCACGAAGCGCGTCACTGCCGATCACTCCAGCACCGCCATGACCCAGATCACCACGTTGGACTACGTCGTCATGGCGATCTACTTCGCCGTCGTGCTCGGCATCGGCTGGGCGTTGCGACGCAGGATGCGTACGTCGAACGATTTCTTGTTGTCAGGGCGATCGTTGCCGCCGTGGGTGACCGGCTTAGCGTTCCTGTCGGCCAATCTCGGCGCGCAGGAAGTGATCGGCATGGGCGCCTCGGGGGCCAAGTACGGCATTGCCACCGCGCACTTCTACTGGATCGGCGCGATTCCGGCGATGGTGTTCGTGGGCATCTTCATGATGCCCTTCTATTACGGCTCGCGGGCGCGTTCGGTACCCGAGTATCTCAAGCTGCGGTTCGATGAGAAGACGCGCACGCTGAACGCGTTGGCCTTCGCCGCGATGACGGTGTTCTCGAGTGGTGTGTCCATGTACGCGATGGGCAAGCTGTTGAATCTGCTGCTGGGGTGGGACTTCGACACGAGCGTGCTGGTGTCCGCCGGCATCGTGCTCGCGTATGTACTTCTGGGCGGTCTCACCAGCGCGATCTACAACGAAGTGCTGCAGTTCTTCATGATCGTGTTCGGCTTTGCCCCGTTGGTGTGGATCGGCCTCAGGAACGTGGGCGGCTGGAGCGGCATGACGGCCAAGCTCGCCAGCGCCGCCACGGTACGTGGGTTGCCTGAGCACGCCTACACGAGCGTATGGCAGGGGATGGGTTCGGCCGCCACCAATTCCATCGGCATCGAGTGGTTCGGCATGGTGATGGGGCTGGGCTTCGTGCTGTCGTTCGGATACTGGTGCACCGACTTCCTCGTGGTGCAGCGCGCCATGGCGGCCGATTCCATGACGGCCGCGCGTCGCACGCCGCTCATCGCGGCCGTGCCTAAGATGCTCTTTCCGTTTCTCGTGATCCTGCCTGGCATGATCGCGCTGGCGATGGGGGACAACATCATCCCGCCCAAGCTCACCGAGGCCGGCGCGCCGCTCATGGACAGCCTTGGCCGCGTGGTGCTCGATTACGATCTCGCCACGCCGATGATGCTGGTGAAGCTGTTTCCCACCGGCATGCTCGGGCTTGGCCTCACCGCGTTGATGGCGTCGTTCATGGCGGGCATGGCCGGCAATGTTACCGCGTTCAACACGGTGTGGACGTACGACATCTATCAAGCGCACATCACGAAGCAGGCCAGTGATGCGCACTACCTCTGGATGGGACGTGCGGCCACCGTGGGCGGTATCGCGCTGTCGGTGGCGGCGGCCTACGTGGCCGGTGCGTTCAACAACATCATGGAATTCCTGCAGCTCGTGTTCGCGTTCGTGAACGCGCCGCTGTTTGCCACGTTCGCGCTGGGCATGTTCTGGAAGCGCAGCACCGGGCATGGCGCGTTCTGGGGGCTGGTGGCCGGCACCATCGCGCCCGCCATTCATCATGGTATCTCGCTGGCGGCGGGCGCATCACCCGGTGTGAAGGGCGGGTACTTCGGCACGCTCCTCACGTACCCCAGTGAAATGGCGCAGACGTTCTGGACGGCGATCGCGGCCTTTACCACCTGCTTCGTGGTGACGATCGTGGTCAGCCTGATCACTGCGCCCCGGCCGGACGCCGAACTTGAAGGACTCGTGTATTCCCTGACACCAAAACCGGTAGACGATGTGCAACACTGGTATCAGCGACCGTCGGTGTTCGCGCTGGCGGTGCTCACGGGGATGGTATTGCTCAACGTGCTCTTCTTCTAAGTGCCTCCTCTCTTTCCGACACCGGACGCCGACCCATGAATGAATCCACCGCAATGGACCTTCGCCTGCCGATCGGCCTGCTGTTCCTGTTGCTGGGCGCCATTCTCACGGCGTTCGGCATCATGACGAATGCGGACCCGGCGATGTACGCACCGTCGGCGGGGGTGAACATCAATCGCACGTGGGGCATCGTGATGATCGCGTTCGGTGTGTTGATGACCGGCTTGGCCCGGCGTGCCTCGTCGCGGCGGCCGCCGCGGGGCGCATAATGCGTCGCCATCTGCTGGGGAAACAGCTGCGCGAGTACTCGATCATCACATGGTTTTTCGAGCGCGTGTTCTGGCTGTTGCACCAGCTCTCGCCCAGCCGCATCGCGGGGGGCAGCCGCGTGGCGCACGTGAACTCCGAGGCGTTCCGGCAGAATCCGCAGGCGGCCACGGCGATCCGGTCGCGTCGCAAGGAGCTGTACATCCTCACGTGGTTCGCGATCGAGCTCGCGCTCCTACTGTTTTCCGAACTCGATGCCGGGTGGCCGCTCTGGATTCCACGGGTGCTGGCCACGATCCGCATTCTCGACATTTTTCAGTCGTCGGTGAATCTGAGCGTGTTCGACCAGCTGCGCACCGATGAGCGCGTCGTGATCTCGTCAGCGGTGCGCACGCTGGTGCTCAGCTTTCTGAACTATCTCGAGCTGCTCATCTGCTTCGGCATCGTGTATGTCACCATGTTGGAGCAGTTGGTGGGGGCGGTCACGTGGCTCGACGCGATCTACTTCAGCGTGGTCACGCAGCTCACAATCGGCTACGGCGACATCCGGCCCATGGGCACGGCCCGCTTCGTGACCGCGATGCAGGGCTTGGTGGCGGTGGCGTTCACCATCCTGATTCTCGGGCGCATCGTGTCAGTGCTGCCGAAGATCGAAAGCGTGATGAAGCACTCGCCGGACGACTGACGCCCGCTCAGCGCACGATCACTTCGATCGCGGTCATCGCCAGCTGGCCGTCGCAGTACTTGAGCGTGGGTCGCCCGCCACCGGGCCCGCCGCCGAGGCGACACGCGCTCTCGTTCTGGCTCAGTGCATAGGCCCTCGACGTGCGAATCAAGCCGCGCTGCTGCGCCTCCAGCAGCACGCTGTCCGGCAGTGACGCCAAGTCGTTGCCGTCACCCCACACGGGTGTTCCCACCGTCCAGTTCGTGCCGGACGCAATGAAGCCGCCCGCTGGTTCCGCCGAAATGGCCATGAGGATCCAGTAGCGTCCGGGCGTTGCGGGCGCCTGCTGTGCGATCGGAACATCGATGACCTCGCGGCGCACCGGGGTGGCCACCGGATACAGATCCTGCGCCACGCGCGCCGCGTCGCCCCACGTGGGGCTCACCGCCAGCCACACCGAGGCCGCACTCCACTGGGCGTTGTACTCGATCTGCACGAGGCCGTCGATCGCAGCACCGGGGGCGACCTCGATGCGGGCCCGCGCGATCGTGAGCGGCTGACCGGCCACCCGTCCGTCGATGATGCGCATCGAGCCGGCCCTGGGGCCGCCGGCGATGCCAATGGCATTGCGCGGTACGACGAAGTCCACCGGGCGATAGCCATCGGCCTCAAAACGCAACGCGACCGCATCGGCGCGCACACGCAGGCGCAGCGCACCGAACGACGCCATGCCGCTGTCCGACAGCACGGAATCGCCCGCCAGGATGTCAGCCCCCTCGGTTAACGCGCGCACACGGACCATGGTGGGCGGGTCGTCGGGGCGCGCGTCGCCGAGTTGCACGATCAATGCGGGCGTGGGACGGATCGCGCCTTCGGCAAACTGCTGGGCGCTGTAGTACGTGGCGGCCGTCTGCGCCAGCGACAGCGACGGAACGCGCGCCGCCGACCACGCGATGCCCACGGCGATCATGGCGACGAGCGAGGCGGCGATCGCCACCACCCGCGCGCGCACCGACGGCACGCGCTGCCACAGGGACACGCGCGACAGCAGCGTGCGGATACGCTCCGGCGGCAGCACCTCGGCGATGACGTCGCCGAGCAGATCATGGGCATGACGGGGATCACCGCTGCGGCGCGCCCGCGCCACGATGCGCTCGAACACGACCGCCGCCTGCGCATCGTCGTGGGCGCGCACGAACAGTCGGACCGCGGTGGCGTATCCGTCGGGTTGCGCCGAGTCGGCCAGTGCCGACGCCAGCGTGCGGCGCGCGGCGCGCAGCGCCTCGGTGGTGGCGAGCGCGAGCTTCCGTTCCATCACCACATCGTGCGTCGGCTGCCACATCCCTTGGTTGTGGGTGACGAGCCCTTTGGCTTCGAGATCGCGGAGCGCGTGGGGGGTCTCGGGCGCGCACACCGCCAGGATATCGGACGCGAGCGGGGTGCCGGCCACGGCGAAGAGCGCGAGGGTGGCGCGTTCGCTGTCGGTACAGGCGCGCAAGCGGTGGTCGAGCGGTGACGCGATGGCCGCGTCGCTGGCCGCCCGTGCCCAGTCGGGCGACGTCCAGCGCCCCTCGCGCAGCGCGAGGTCGCCGCGCTCCTGCGCCAGCGAGAGTCGTTCCACGACGCCCAGTGGAATGCCCTGACAAGCGTCGGCCATGGCGGCGATGAAGCGATGCGCCCCTTCCTGCTCGGGCCACTCGCCGCTGCTGCGGACCGCGTCGATAACTGCATCGTTCGCCAGCGGAAGCAGCGGGAGGGCGACGAGCGCCCGGTGCTCGACCAGCGCACTGGTACTGCCGCGTGAGGTGGTGACGACCATCAGGGCGAGCTCGGTGCAGCGCCCGATTACGATGGCCATCAGTTGCCGGGACGCGGTATCGGCCCAGTGCAGGTCGTCGAGCAGCAGCGCGAGCGGCTCCTGCTCGACGATCGCGGTGACGAGGTCGAAGAGCGCGAGCGCGCGTCGTCGCACCGCTTCGCCCCCTTCGATCGGCGACGGCGTGACGGCGAACACACTGGCCAGCCCCGGATCGAGGGCGACCAGTTCTCGCGCGCTGTCGGGGTTGATGCCGGCCGCGCCAGGCTGCGAGGCGAGTGTGCGCGCGATGGCGGCGGCGAACCCGAACGGCACCTCCCGCTCACCGGGATTGGCCCGTACGGACACGGCCCGTCCGTGGCGCCCGTGACAGCGGGCGGCGATCGCTGACAGCAGGCGGCTCTTGCCGATGCCGGCCCCGCCGGTAATCGACACGAGCTGTGTGTCACCCGCCTTGGCGCGGCGCCAGGCCCGGAGTACGACCGCAAAACTCTCCTCGCGGCCCACCAGATCGAGGGTGAACGGGGTGACGCCGTCGCCAGTCAGCTCGCCAGCGCCAGCGGCGTCCGAGGTGTCGCTCGCGTGCGCCGCCACCACCGCGGCGACGGCACCCGCGGACAACGGCGCGTCCTCGGTGCGCGCCAGTTGCTCGAGGACTTCGGCCTCGTGCCGCGCGGCGGCCCGGTCGCCGAGTCGCAGGAGCTGCTCGATCGCGATGCGGCGCGCCTCGGGATGAGCCGGCGCCACCTCCAGGAGTCGCTCCAGCGCCTCGCGCCCTTGGGCCGGTTGGCCGCGACTGATGAGGTCATGCAGATACGGCTCGACCACGCGCAGCAGCGACTCCTCGAGGTGCCGTCGTTCCAAGGCGGCCCAGTCGTCGAAGGCATCGGCATCGGGAAGCGACAGCCCGGCGAGAAACGGCCCCGCATACACCCGCAGCGCCCCCTCGCCATCGTCGCGGTGGACGGCCTCGAGGAACTGCTCCCGGTCGGTGACGACCGACGGGTCCAGCCGGACCACGACGTCGTCGCGGGTTTCGAGCGCGTCGCCGATGGCGCGTCGTAGCCGCCAGAGTGCTTGGCGGAGATTATGACGACCGCGATCGCTGCCGGCCTGCGACCAGAGCAGCGACGCCAGCAGGTCGCGGGAGTGATCGCGATTCCGCGCGCTCGCGCAATACGCCAACAGGGCGAGCGGTTTCCCCGCCCCGAGCAGTCGCTCGCCACGTGGCCAGGCCGGTCCCGAACCGACCAACTCCGTCGCGCCAAGCGTTCGCAGCACGAACGGCGCTGGTCGGTCGGGATCCTGCCCATCCAAGACCCTCGGCAAGGCATTCATTGGATCTGATAATGCAGCGGGGGCGTCAATTCAGCGTCATTCGGGCATCGATCCGGTGAGACGGGCGGCCGATCCCCGATCACGCGCGGTCACTGTCAGACCCCTCCGGCATCGTACCATCATCCTCCAACGCGGAGTTTGACTGATGGATGCTGTTCTTCTCGTCGATCACCAGCCGATCGCCCCGCCTGCCGGTCCCGCCGGCGTCGTGGTGCGGGCCCTCCTCACCATCGCCGGCCAAGTGCCGGCGCACCGCCAGCGCACCCCGCTGGCTATCTCCCTCGTGCTCGACCGCAGCGCGTCGATGGGCGGCGATCGCCTCGAGGCCGCTAAGGCCGCTTCGATCAGCGCCGTCGAGCGCCTGCACCCCGACGACGTGGTCTCCGTGATTGCCTTCGACGATCAGGTAGAGGTCGTGGCGCCGCCCGCCGCGCGGGCGCGGCAGTTTCAGCTGGTGCAGCAGGTGAGCGACATCTACACCGGTGGGAGCACGAATCTCAGCGGTGGGTGGCTGCGCGGTCGTCAGCACATGGAGCAGGCTCTTGGCATGCTCGGCTCCCTCGAGGGGTCGTCGCGCCGCATCGTGTTGCTCACCGATGGACACGCCAACGCCGGCATCATCGAACCCGCCACGCTGGTCGAGCTGGCCCGGACCGCCCGCGCGATGGGGATCACCACCACCACGATCGGCGTCGGCGAGGGCTACGACGACGACCTCCTGCGCGCCATGGCGGACGCCGGCGGCGGCAACAGCTGGTACGTGGAGCGCCCCGATCAGGCGCAGGACGTCCTCGCCGAGGAGATGGGGAACCTGCTGTCGGTGTCGGCGCAGGGGCTGTCGGTCACGCTCACGCTGGAGGACTCAGTGGCGATGTTCGCCACGCATTCCAGCTGGCCCGCGACGTCGGTGGCCAACACGTTCACCTTCGACCTCGGCGATCTGTATGCCAGCGAGCCGAAGCCGGTGCTGGTCGAGCTGTTCGTGCCGGCCGATCGACTCGAGGCCCTGGCCAGCAGCGGGGCGGCGATTGCCACACTCGTGGTGGCGGCCGATGTGCTCCTCGATGGCGGCGGGGTGGAGCACCGTTCGATGACCCTCGGTGTGGCGGCATCGCTGGAGACCCAGTCCACGATGGTGCCGGCGGTGGAGCACGCCGTGCTGCTCGCTCGCGCCGCCAAGGCTCGGGAAGACGCCGCGAGCCGTCAGCGGGAAGGGGACGCCGAGGGGGCGCGGGAGTTCATGCTGCGGGCGTCGTTGGATCTGTCGAGCAGCGCGCTCATGGAGGACCCTGACATGGCTGCGGAACTCCAGTTGCAGGTGCGTGACCTCAATGCGCTGGCCGAACGGTACGAGCAACGCGAGTTCAGCGAGATCGAGGCCAAGTACCAGATGCAGCGCAGCTACAATGCCCGTCGCGGCAAGAAGCGAAATGACGGCACGCTGAGACGCGAGCCGTAACCGATCTGGTGTCACCATGGGGAGTGTCGGGCCATAGATTGCTCGTGTCCGCCCGACACTCCTCACACCTCGGGACTTTCGTATGCCGTTCTCGGTCAGGCGCGCTGCGCTGCCGCTCATTGCTTTCCTGATCGCCGCGCCCGTCGTGCGTGGGCAGTCGCTCTCGCCATCCACGTTGGGCTTCAGTGCCCAAGTGCATGGTGTCGCCGGCACGATGAACACGGCCATCTATCCCGGCGCCGGCGGGAGCACCGCCTTGGGCTTCGGCGGCGAGATCGCGTACGGCACCTCGCCGCGCCTGTCGCTCGTCGGCCGGCTGGCGCGCATCGCATCCACGTCGGAGATCACCACCGAGTCCACTGACTACGCGATGCTGCAGGGTGACCTTGGCCTGCGCTGGATGTCATCGCCGGGTGCGCGCGTGCGTCCCTTCGCCGAGGCGGGTCTCGCGATCCGACGGCTGGCGTTCGCGTATGCGGACGTCGCCGGCGCGGTGAGTGACTTCAGCGCCTTCAATGGCGGCGCGACGGTCAGTGTCGGCGTGATGGTGTTCCAGACCGAGACGATGTCGGTGGAAGGAGCTGGTACGTACACCAGCGGGAACTTCAGCACGTGGAAAGTGAACGGAGACCCCGAACCGTTGGCGCAGATTGCGTCCGAGATGCTCGGCGTGCGTATCGGCGTGCGTTACTGGTTCAAGAAGTAGCGTAGGCGTCGCGGCGGTTACGGCACGATCACCTCGATTCCGAACAGGGGCAGCCACTCGAGGCAGTAGAAGACATCCGGCACCTTGCGGCCTTGCGGGAGTATCGTGCAGGCTCTGTCGTACAGGCTTTCGCCGAACGTTTTTTTGGACCAGCTGTGAGAGCGGGCGATCGGTGACATCGTCCCGCCGGTCCGGTTTGCCTCGCGAATCACGCTGTCGGGGAGCGAGGCGACGTCGTTGCCGTCTCCCCAGAGCGGCGTCCCCATCGTCCAGTTCGACCGCGACAAAATGAAACCGCCCGAGTCTTCCGCGGCGAGTACGAAGAGAATCCAGTACCGTCCCGGCCGGTTTGGGGCCACGTACTCAATCGGCACGTCGATGACGTTGTCCAGCATCGGGGTCGTCACCGGGGTGACGTCGCGCCCAGCGGTTTTTGGATCGCCCCACGATGGGGTCATGGCGAGCCACACCGAGGCCGAGCGATAATCCGACGAGTATTGCACCTGAAGCACGCCGCTGATCGGCGCGCCCCGCGCCACCGTGATGCGCGTCTCGCGCCCTCGTACAACCTGCGACGCAAGTTTCCCCTCGAGCAGGCGTACGCTGATATCTCGATCGCTGGTCTGTTCGGAGATCGGGAGATCGGTGGTCACCGACGCGTGCCCCGGCGCCTCGAAGCGGAGGGGCACGATGCTGTCGGTGGTGCGAATCCGCAGCGCCCCGAAGATCGCCACCCCTGAGGAGTCCATGCGCGCTTCGCCCCCCGACAGCACGCGCGCCGTGCCGGTGGGGATGCGCAGCCGCACCACGCGCGTACTGTCGCTGTCGCCGGGGCGCGCTGGGCGCCCCCGTACGAGCAAGGGCGGCGTGAATCGGTAGCTGTTGGGGCCGTAGACCGGTGTGGCATCGGCGAGCAACACGCTCTGACTCGTGAGCAGCGGCGGTAGACGCGTGGCCCACCACGCGCCGCCGGCGGCGAGCAGCAGGAACAGCGTGGCCACGCCAAAACCCAGATGGCGCACGGTGCGCGCCGAGCGCTGCCACCACGGCACCGCGCGCACGAGCACGTCGATGTCACGGGAGCCGAGCCGTGCGCCGACGATATCAGCGGCCAGGTCTTGTACATGTCGCGGGTCGCTAGAGCGGCGACAGCGGGCCACGATCTGGGCAAACACGAGCGCAGCTCGCGTCTCGAGGCGTGCACTGAGGAAATGTTTCGTGGCGGCGATCGCACTCGTGCTCTGCCCCGTGGTCAACATCGCTTCGGCGAGCCCGGCATGCGTGGCCTCCTGTTCCGCGGCGGTGCTCAGCGCGATCATGCGCTCGAGAATGAGATCGTGCGACGGCTGCCAGCTGTCGCCATCCGACATCACCAACCCCTTCGTCTCCATCACCGAAAGCGCACGGACGACCTGCGCGATACTGGCCGGTGCGACGGCGCTGTGTACCACGCGCAGCGGTAACGACGTACCCGCCAGCGAGAGCGCGAGTAACACTTCGCGTTCGTGCATCGCGCACCCCTGCAGGCGGTGATCGAGCGGCGACGTGACCATCACATCGCTGGAGGCCTGCAGCCAGTCGGGCGAGGTCCACGTGCCATCGTGCCCGGACAGCCAGCCCTTCTCGACGGCCAGCGCCAAGCGCTCGACAACATGCTGCGGAATGCCCCCCGCGCTCTCGGCCAGTCGTTGTACGAATCGCGCGGCCCCTGGATCGTCGGGCCATGTTCCGCAGCTTCGGATGGCGTCGATCGTTGTCGCGAGGTCGAGCGGCAGCAGTGGGATGCGCAGCTCGTGGGGATGCGACAGGAAATCCGTGGCGATGCCACGGGCTGCCGCCACCACGAGGAGCGGGAGATCGAGCGCGCGGGCGACCACGGAGGAGAGCACCTGACGTGATGCCGGATCGCACCAGTGCAGGTCGTCGAAGAGCAGGACCATCGGCTGCTGTTCGCTGACGGCCGCGAGTAGATCGTACAGGGCCGCCGCGCGTCGACGCGTCGCCTCGCCGTCGTCATGCGTGGAGGCCCCCACGCGGAAGGTGGTGGCGAGTCCGGGGTCGAGCGCCACCAACTCCCGCGCACTGGCGGGATCGATCCCCATCGCCCCCGGCTGCGCCACAAGCGTTCGCGCCAGCTGTGCCGCGAGGCTGTAGGGAATGTCGCGCTCGCCGGGGTTGGCGCGGATCAGCAGGGCGCTGCTGTTGGCGGTGCTGCATCGTGCGGCCACGGCGGAGAGCAAGCGACTCTTCCCCACGCCCCCGATGCCGGTGAGGATGACCGCGTGCGTCTCCCCCTGCTTGGCACGTTTCCAGACGCGGATGATGTCGGCGAACGCCTCTTCGCGCCCGGTGAGATCCATCACCAGCGCGGCGCCGTGGTCGGTCGTGCCGGCGTCCGGCGTATCACGACGGGCGCGAGCGATCAAGGCGGTCGCCGTGGCGGCCTCGCCCGCTTCGAGATCCATGACGCGGACCTCGAGCCTCTCCGCCGCCCGTCGTGCGGCCACCCGGTCGCCCAGCGTCAGGTAGGTCGCGGCCGCGATCTGCTGGATGCCGGCCACGTCGCCCGCGACGAGGTCGAGACGCTCCAGCAGGGAGCGCGCAGCGGCATGGCGCCCGCTTTTGGTGAGTTCGGTCAGCGCCGGCACCACCTGTTGCAGCAGCATCTGCGTCAGGCGTTGGCCTTCGACCGCGACCCAGTCCTCGAACTCGTCGCCGCCGGACATGCTGATGTCGGCGAGAAACGCGCCGTTGTACGCCGCCAGCGCCGCCGGCACGTCGCCACGTTGCACCGCGTGGGTGAACAGCTGGTGATCGCACGCGACGTTCGCCGACAGCGCCACGATCGCGTCATCCCCCGTGGTGATCGCATCGCCCAGTGTGCGCCGAAGCCGCCAGAGGGCCTGTCGCACGTTCTGTCGCAAGCGATCCACCGGTGCGTCACCCCAGAGCAGCTGCGCGATTCTGTCTCGTGAGTGGCGCTGATGCCTCGTGCACGCGCAGTAGGCGAGAAGCGCCAGCGGCTTTCCCGGGCCGAGCACGCGCACCCCTGGCGTCCCGTCCGCGTTGACGGCGCACAGTTCGAAGCCGCCGAGCGTCCGGAGGAAGAATCGCTGGCCCGCTGGATTGACGGGCTTTGACGGCAGAAATTCTGGTGATTCCATTACCACCCACGGTACACACCAACCGTCTCACCACCGTCTCACCAAGGCATTTACCCGGGTCAGGCCCCGCTACGCCAGTTCGATCACGAACCGCGTGGACATCCCTTCGTTCACGTCGAGCTCGTCGAGTGCCACCCGCACTTCCACGTTGTACTGTCGTGCCGAGCCGAGGATCAGCCCCTCGGAGAGGTGCCCCATTTTGCGTGGGCTCGTGTACAGCAGCACCATCCGGGCGGCCGACCGCTCCTCCACGACGAAGCTGGGAAGCTCGGCGTCGGGATAGAGCTTGAGCACCTCGATGTGGATGTGCGCCTCGATGCTCTCGAGGAAATCGAACAGATTGCCCGCCCGACGGAAGAAGTCGGGGAAGTCCCGGGCGAACGTGTCGCTGAGCCGATCGCCGAAATCGCGCACCAACTCGCCGACCGGCTGCTGTGTCCGTTCGGCCAGCGCTCCGCACAGAGACACCATCTCACCATGACTGTAGGTCCCCACCGAGGTGTAGGCGCCGCCGCTCGGCAGCGCACTGACCTCGATGATGTCGTCGACCATGTCCTCGCCGAACCGCTCGCCCACGAACTCGAGGAATTCGGTGAATACCATGCCTTTCATGTCAGGCTTCGCGGAGAAGGGTGGGTACGCGGGCAGGGCCGGCCCGTCGTGCCTCAAACAGTTTGGTCACCTGCTGGCCGAGTGAGGCGGCCCGGTACGGCTTTTCGATCAGCGGGATCCCCGAACTCGCAATTCGGTCACTCAATGCGGCATCGTCTACGTAGCCACTCATCAGGAGCACATCGAGCGCCGGGTCGGCCGCCATCAGGGCGGTCGCCAGCTCGAAACCGTTGATCCCCGGCATGCGCACGTCCGAAATCAGCAGGTCGATCGTGCCACGCTTGGCCTCGGCCACGTGCAGCGCCTCCAGGCCACCGCTGGCTTCGACCACGTCGTAGCCAAGACGGCGCAACAGGTTCGTGGTCACCATGCGAACGCCACTCTCGTCGTCCACGACCAGCACGCACCCACGTCCGCGAGGTGCCACGTCGGCCGGCGTATCGGTGGCGGCGGGCAGCGCGATTGACTCCTCGAGCGGCAGGAGAATGCGAACGGTGGTGCCCTCACCCTCCACGCTGGCGATTTCCACATGGCCGCGTGACTGGATCACGATCCCGTACACACTGGCGAGCCCGAGCCCGCTCCCCTGACCGACGGGCTTGGTCGTGAAGAACGGCTCGAACGCGCGCTGCAGGACCTCGGGCGACATGCCGACCCCCGAGTCCCGCACCTCGATGAGCACATGACGGGCGCCGGTGAGCCCTTTCTCCTTCGCCGACTCCGGGGAGAGGGTCATCTCGCGCGTGAGAACCGTGAACTGTCCGCCCGTGGGCATCGCATCGCGTGCGTTGGCCGCGAGGTTGAGCAGCAGCTGGTCGAGGCCGCCGCGGTCCATGCGGACGGGCAGGGGCTCGCCAAGCACCAGCACACACTCGATCCGCTCCGTCAGGAGGCGTCGGATTAAGCTCTCCGTGCTCCGAATCGCCTCGTTGGTGTCGAACAGCTGGGGTTCGATGATCGTTCGACGACTGAACGCGAGCAGCTGTCTGGTCAGCGCGGCGCCCCGCCCGGTGGCATCGAGGAGTTCGTCGAAGAGCGCCGAATGGCTGCTCGATGGCGGGGTCGTCTCACGTAACGCTTCGGTGACGCCGCTGACGATCGTGAGCAAATTGTTGAAATCGTGCGCGATGCCACCGGCCAGGAGGCCGACGGCCTCCATTTTCTGCGAGCGCCGGAGCCGCTCCTCCGCGAGGCGCTCGCCGGTCACGTCGATGCCGGCGTTGACCAGATATCTCACCCCGCCGTCGTCCCCAAACACGGGGGCCAGCACCCGCCGGAAGTAGCGCGTGTGCTCTGGCCCGGCCTCGATGGTTTCCTCGTACGAAACGCTGCGCCCATCGCGGGTCACGGCGGCAATGCGGGCGGCGCGCGCCGCCACCGCTTCAACAGGCATCCCCGTGCGCGCGCCATAATCCGCATCGGTGCGCCCGATGAGCCATGCGCGAAGCGCGTCGTTGCTCACTTCGGCCGGATTGGTGTACACGTACACGCCCGACGGGGAGAGCACCGAGAGTTGCGCGGGCAGCCGGTCGAGCACCCGCTCGTAGAACTCCTTCAGGCCAGCCAGTTCGGCGGTACGCTTCAGCACGCGCTCCTCGAGTGCGAGCGTCAGCCCTCGCAGCTCGGCGTTGAGCTCGAAGAGCTCGCGCGAACGGCGTTCGAGCAGCTGCTCCGATTCCAGCCGTGCGCGCCGCTCCCGCACCAGCCGCCGCTCGAGCCGAGCAATGCGGTCCCTGGCGGCGTCGCCGGAGAGCGTGGGCTCGACCGCGCCGTCTGGAGTGAAGGAATCATCATTGTCCACCTCAGAAGTATCGACACGAACGCGTACTTTCGGAAGGCTGGCGGCGGCCCTGCGCGTACGCGACGGGCCAAGGGACGGGGTGATGCGGCGCGAACACGTCGGTTACTCGGTGGACGGCTCGCCCGGTGGTGGGGCCGCTCGGTGCAAAAAGGCGCGCATCCGCGCATTCCGCTCGTCACTCGATGCCAACGCCCGAAAGGCGGCCTGTTCGGCCCGCACCCCGTCACTGAGCGGCGTTTCGAAAGCATTCAGAACCGCCTGCCGCGCCAGTCGAGTAGCCGCTCGCGGATGGAGTGCGATCCGTCGTGCGATCGCGGTGGCCCGCTCCAAGGCACCGCCGGCGGGCACGATCTCCGACACGATGCCCACCCGCAGGGCGGTGGGGGCGTCGATTGGGTCGCCGGTGAGCACCATCTGCATCGTCATCGACTTACCGGCGCTCCGTGCCAGTCGCTGCGTCCCGCCGGCACCCGGCATCCAGCCCAGTGTGATCTCCGGCTGGCCAAAGCGCGCCGCCTCGCCGGCGATAGCGATGTCGCAGCTCAACACGAGTTCGTGGCCGCCGCCGAACGCCACACCTTCTACGGCGGCAATCATCGGACATCCTGTCGCCCAAATGCGCTGCCAAGCGATCGTGCGCGGATGCTGCACCAGCGCCGGTCCGTCGAGCTCCAGCATTTCAGCGATGTCGGCGCCGGCGGCGAAGGCCTTCGCGTTGCCGGCCAGCACCACGCACCGCACCGATGCATCGGCATCGGCGGCCTCGATGGCATCGGCGAGGTCACCCATAGTCTGATGCCGCAGCGCATTGCGCGCCGCTGGGCGGTTGATCGTGAGGGTGACGACACCGTCTACGCATGCGCTCACCAGCACGTCCCGCGTACCGGTCATGAGGGCTCGTCCGGCACGATCGCCGTGGCCTCGATTTCCACCAATGCGTCCGCTTCCATCAGTGCACACACCTGTACGGCCGACATCGCCGGGTAGACGCGCCCGAAGATCTCGCGATAGGCCGCACCGAGCGCGGCACCACTTTCGATGTACTGATCCCGGTCGATCACATACCACGTGAGCCGCACGATATGCGCTGGGGTGGCACCATCGCAGGCCAATACGTCGACGATATTGCGCATGGCCTGCGTTGCTTGCTCGACGAAGTCGTCACTCACCAGCCGTTGCTGCGCGTTCCACCCGATCTGTCCGGCCACATGAATCTGTCGGCCGCGCGCCGAGATACCGTTGGCGTATCCGCGGGGACGCGGCCATCCGTCTGGTTGCAACGTACGATGCATCACGTGTGCTCCTTGAGCCGGAATCGCTGAAGCTTTCCCGTGTTGGTCTTAGGCAGTTCGTTCACGAACTCCACCTGCCGCGGATACTTGTACGGTGCAATCGTGGCCTTGACATGATCCTGGAGCGCGCGTGCCAACGCCGCATCGCCGTCGAAGCCCGTCCGGAGCACGACGAATGCGGCCACCACGTGTCCCCGTTCTTCGTCGGGGAGTCCCACCACCGCGCACTCGGCGACGGCATCATGCTCCAGTAGCGCACCTTCCACTTCCGGCGCGCCGATATTGTAGCCAGCCGAGACGATGAGGTCATCGGTGCGCGCCTTGAAGAACACATAGCCGTCGTCGTCCATCGTGCAGGCATCGCCGGTGAGATTCCAGCCGTCCTGCACGTAGCTGTGCTGTCGTGCGTCGGCGAGGTAGCGGCAGCCGGTGGGGCCACGCACGGCCAGTCGGCCGACCTCGCCACGTGGCACCTCGCAGAGGTCGTCATCGAGCACCGCTACGGTGTAGCCGGGCACCGCGCGGCCGATCGCGCCACGTCGCCAATCCGCGGCGGTGGCAGCGATGAAGACGTGAATCAATTCGGTGGCACCGATACCGTCGAGCATCTCGATGCCCGTTGCCTCGCGCCAGAGCGTGCGCGTGGCGTCGGGCAGTGCTTCACCGGCCGACACGGTGACGCGCAACGACGTCGTGTCGAAACGGCCTGGGTGCTGACGGATCGCGAGCGCCATGTGCCGGTAAAACGTGGGCGCCGTGAAGCTGATGGTGGCGCCGGTGGCCGCGATGGCCTCGAGCAGACTCTCGGGAGACGCGCGCTCGAGCAACACGACACTGGCCCGCGCCGCCATCGGAAAGCACACCAGTCCACCGAGTCCGAAGGTGAAGGCGATCGGAGGGGTGCCGATACAGCGGTCATCGGCCGTGATCCCCAGCACCTGCTCGGCGAAGCCACGGCACATCGCCATTACATCGCGATGGAAGTGCATGCACCCTTTGGGAATCCCCGTGGTGCCCGACGTAAACGCGATGAGGGCGACATCGTCGCTGGCCGTCTCGATCGCCGTGAACGCGGTGGTGTGGTGCGCCATCGCACGCTCGAGTGTATCGGCCCCATCGCCACCCCAATAGCGTACCGCGCGCATGGCTGGTGAGCCCGCGGCGGCGCTGGCCAGATCCTCGAGCAGTCGTGCATCACACAGCGCCGCGTTGCACTGCGCGCGCTCGATCACCGTGCGCAACTCCCCGGCGCGCAACATCGGCATCGTGGTCACGGCCACCATGCCGGCCTTGAGCGTGGCCAGCCACGCTACCGTCATGAAACGGCCGTTGAAGCCGCGGCACAGCACGCGATTGCCCGACACGAGGCCGAGGTCGTGCACCAGCACGTGCGCTAGTGCATCGACCTGTGCCGCCAGCTCTGCATACGTGGTCTCTTCCCATCCGCCGAGGCCATCCGGCACCACGATCGCGACGCGATCCCCGTGACCCTCGCTGATGGCACGATCGAGCAGCTCCACGGCTGCGTTCAGCCTCGGCGGAACCGCGTACACGCCATCGAGTGTGATGACTGGCCACTGCTCGGCCGGAGGCAGCTGCGCCCGCGCGAAGCCGTCCACGTGACCGCTCGGGTGCAACTGCACTGTCGTGTGTTCAGATGGTGGCGACATGGCGTGATCTCAGCGTTGACGGTGAGCCTTCAACGTTTCGCGACCCACGAGCAAGCGCTGCACTTCGGTCGCTCCTTCGTAGATGCGTAGCGCGCGCACGTCGCGATACAACCGCTCCACCACTTCGCCCACGCGCACCCCGCGCCCACCATGCAGCTGCAGGGCCCGATCGATCACTTGCTGTGCGAGCTCGGTGCCGGCCAGCTTGGCCATCGCGGCCACGCCCGTGCTGCGGCTGCTCTGTGTGTCGCGATGCCACGCCGCCCGATAGGTCATGAGCGCCGCGGTATCGAGGTCGGTGGCCATATCGCCCAGAATCGCCTGGGCCAACGGCTGCGCGCCGAGCGTGGCGCCGAACATCACGCGTGTATCGGCGTGGGTGAGCGCCTCGTGCATGGCGCGGCGTGCGAAACCCGTTGCCGCGGCGGCTACTGATACACGGAAGATGTCGAGCGTGCGCATGGCCAGCGAGAAACCTTCGCGCTCTACACCCAGCAGCGCGCTGTGCGGCACCACGCACGCGTCGAACGACAGGAGCGCCAGCGGATGCGGCGACATCACCGTGATCCGCTCGGCGACACGCAGCCCCGGCGTGTCGGCTCGCACGAAGAACGCGCTGATGCCTTTGGAGCCACTCACGTCGGTGCCTGTGCGCGCGAACACGCAGTAGAAGTCGGCGATGCCACCGTTCGAGATCCACGTTTTCGCGCCGTCCAGCTGCCAACCGGCCTCAGTGCGGGTGGCCCGCATACTCATGGCCGCGACATCGGAGCCGGCGTCGGGCTCCGACAGTGCAAAGGCCGCGATGGCGCTCCCCGAGGCCACCCGCGGCAACCATTCGGCGCGCAGGGCGTCGCTGCCGCCCAGCGTAATCGCCCCCGAGCCCAAGCCTTGCATGGCGAACGCGAAGTCGGCGAGCCCATCGTGCGCGGCGAGTGCTTCGCGCAGCACACACAAGGCGCGTGAGTCGAGTGTGGGGAGCGCGCCGCCCCACGGTGCCGGCACGCAATAGCGCAGGAAGCCGGCGTCGCCCAACCGGCGCACCCACGCGCGGCAGGCGTCGTCCACCTCGGCCTCACTGCTGGCGGTGGGCTCGGTGCCCTGTGCCGCGGTCCAGTCGGTAACCGACGTCGCGAGTTCCCGATGCGCGTCGTCGAAGAACGGCCAGGCCAGATGATCGAAGGCGACGTGCATGCTCAGTTCCCCTCGAACACAGGGGACTGCTTGGCGGCGAAGGCGTCGAAGGCCCGGCGGAAATCCTGCGTGCCCATGCACAACGCCTGCGCCTGCGCTTCCATCTCGATGGCCTGATCGACCGACACGTTCCACTCCTGTTGCAGCATCGTCTTCGTCATGCTGTGCGCGAAGGCCGGACCGTTGGCCAGATCGCCGGCACGATTGATCGCCTCGGCGAGCAATGCATCGCGCTCGATCAGCGCGTTGTAGAAGCCCCAGCGTTCACCTTCGGCGGCGTCCATCGCGCGCCCGGTGTACAGCAGCTCCGCCGCGCGCCCCTGACCGATAAGGCGCGGCAGCAGGGCACAGGCGCCCATGTCGCAGCCGGCGAGCCCCACACGCGTAAACAGAAACGCCGTGCGCGCCTGTGGCGTCGCGAGGCGCATATCCGACGCCATGGCAAGAATGGCACCCGCGCCGGCGCAGACGCCGTCCACGGCGGCGATGATCGGCTGCGGACAGGCGCGCATCGCCTTTACCAGATCACCGGTCATGCGCGTGAACGCCAGCAACTCGGGCACCGCCATGCGCGTGAGCGGTTCGATGATCTCGAACACGTCGCCACCGGAGCAGAAATTGTGCTCGGCGCCCGTGAGCACGATGGCGCGAATGTCCGATGCGTAGCTCAGGTCGCGAAAGAGATCGCGCAGCTCGGCGTACGATTCGAAGGTGAGCGGATTCTTGCGCGACGGCCGATTCAACGTGATCACGCCCACGCGGCCGTCGTGTGCAGTAGACCACGCGAAGTGCTCTGGTTGAAGCGCGGCGAGCGGCTGCCGCATTGCCGACATCGGATTGGTCATGAGCTACTCCTGGGAGAACGAACACGATCCTTCACGACGCCGAGCTGCGCCTGCATGGTGCGCCGGTCGCTCGGCGGTAGCGCGGAAAAGATGTCGGCGATCCATCGTTCATGGGCCTCTGCCATGGCCGCGAAGTGCCGCTTGCCGGCCGCGGTAAGCCGGACGATGGCGGCACGCTTGTCCGTCGGCGATACGCGTCGCGTGACGAGCTTCTCGGCTTCGAGCGCGCGCACCAGCCATGTGACGTTGCCGCCGGTGGTGAGAATGCGCTCGGAGAGTTCGCCCATGCGCAAGCCGTCGGGGGCGCGCTCCAGTTGTGCCAGCAGATCGAAACGCGGCAGTGTGGAGTCGAACTCGCGCTTGAGTGCGCTATCGAGCTTCCGCTCCACGAGCGTGGTCGTCGTGAACAGGCGTAGCCAGAGGCGCAGCGCCTCCTGATCGGCCTTGCTCATGCGCCGCGCGCCGGGGCGTGACCGTCGGTTACGCGACCGTCGATCACAATGGCCTGACCCACCGGTGCACCCGCTGGGGCGGTGCATAGCGCCAGCACGGCGTCGGCTACCTCTTCCGAGGTCACGATGCGCGCTTGGCCTGCGTCGGAGAGAATGGAGTGCAACGCGTCGTGGGCCGAACGCCCCGTACGCTGCACGATGCGCTCAACGGCCCCAGTCACGAGATCGGTATCGGTGTACGCCGGACATACAGCATTCACGGACACGCCGCGCGGCCCCACTTCGGCGGCGAGTGCCCGCGTAAGCCCAATCATCGCGTGCTTGGCCGAAGTGTACGCGGTGATGTACGGAGCCCCCATGAGGCCGGCCACACTGGCCACATTCACGATGTGACCGGCGCCGCGGGCGAGCATGGACGGCAGTACCGCCTGTGACGCGTATACGGGCGCCATCAGATGCATCGCGATCATCTGCTCGAATAGTGCCGTATCGCTTTTCAGGAACGGCGCGGATTCGGCCGTGCCAGCGTTGTTCACCAGAATGTCGATGGGGCCCAGCGCGTCGGCCGCGGCCGCGCAGGCGCTGATCAATGCGTCGCGGTCGGTCACGTCGGCCACGACCACGGTGTACGGCCCGGACAACGACGAGCCAACCGCCTCGCCGCGTGCTGCGTCGCGCACCAGCAGCGACACCCGGGCGCCGGCGGCCGAGAGCGCGCGCGCGATCGCGGCACCGATGCCGCGGTTGGCACCGGTCACCAGAGCATGGCGGCCGGCCAGTGCCGGGAGCGAATCACTCATGTGCAGGGTCACGTGAGCTCTCCCGTGGGCGGCGCGCCTTCGGCGGCCGCGCGCATGCTACGTTCGCGCTCGATGAGACGATCCAACTGCGATTTGCCCGACAGATACTGCACGGGCCACGTGGCGCCGGCGTACCCGTACTTGGCCGCTTCCATGAGCGTCCACGCGGGATTGGTGAGATGCGGACGGCCGATGGCCACGAGGTCGGCTCGCCCCGACGCGATGATGCCATTGGCCTGATCGGCATCGGTGATCGCACCCACGGCGATCGTGGCGATCCCCGCTTCCTGTCGGATGCGATCGGCGAATGGCGTCTGCCACATGCGACCGTACACGGGCCGCTCGCGCTTGACCACCTGACCGGCCGACACGTCGATCATGTCGGCGCCGGCTGCTTTGAACAGCGCCGCGATGGCGACCGCATCATCGTCGCTGTTGCCGCCTGTGGCCCAGTCGTGCGCTGAGATTCGCACCGAGATCGGCAAGTCGGCCGGCCACACGGCGCGCACGGCGGCGAATATTTCAAGCGGAAACTTGGCGCGTCCGGCGAGATCGCCCCCGTATGCATCGGTGCGACGGTTGGTGAGTGGCGACAGGAAGCCCGACGCGAGATAGCCGTGCGCGAAGTGCAGCTCTAGCCAGTCGAATCCGGCGGCCACGCCACGCTGCGCCGCTTGCACGAACTCCTCGGTCACGCGATGCATGTCGTCGCGGGTCATCGCGCGGGCGGTCTGCGAAATCCCCTCGAGGTACTGCAGCTCCGAGGCGGCGATCAGTGGCCACGCGCCGCTTTCGAGCGGCTGGTCAATGCCGTCCCACATGGTCTTGGTGGCACCCTTCGCCCCGGCGTGACCGAGCTGCAGCCCGATCTTGGCCGGCGTGTGCTCATGCACGAAACGCACGATGCGCGCCCACATGTCGCGCTGCTCGTCGCTCCACATACCGGGACACACCGGCGTGATGCGCGCATCGGGCGCCACGCACGTCATCTCCGTCATCACGAGTCCGGCGCCACCGGTGGCGCGCGCGCCAAGATGCACGAGATGCCAGTCGGTGGGCATGCCGTCGTTGGTGGCCGAGTACTGGGCCATGGGGCTGACCACGATGCGATTGGGCAACGTGACGCCGCGTATCGTGAACGGCGTAAAGATGGCCGGCGGTGCGGCGGCGTCGGGCGCCACGGCGAGCCCCGACTGCTGGGCAAACCAGCGTTCGAAGGCGCCTACGTAGGCCGCGTCGCGCACACGCAGGTTCTCGTGCGAGATGCGCTGCGAGCGCGTGAGCAACGAATAGGCGAACTGCTCCGGCGCCAGCGTGGCATAGCGATCCACGTGCTCAAACCATTCGGTGGAATTGCGCGCCGCGTTCTGCAGCTTGAGCACTTCCACACTCCGCTCGGCCTGATACTGGCTCAACGCCGCGCTCGTGTCGCCCACGTGCGCCGCTAGCTGCGCGTCGAGCGCGATGGCGTCTTCGAGGGCGAGCTTGCTGCCCGAGCCGATGCTGAAGTGCGCGGTGTGCGCCGAGTCGCCCAGGAGCACGAGTGGCACGCGGCCCTGCGCCGTCTCGAGCCAGTGCACCCATTCCGCGCACGTCACGCGTGGGAAGCGAATCCACTGGGCCGATCCACGCAGGTGCGCTGCGTTGCTCATCAGGGGCTCGCCGTCTAGTACGTCGGCGAACAGCGACTCGCAGAACGCGATCGATTCCGCGTCGGACATGTCGGCGATGCCGGCCTGCTCCCACACCTCCTGCGGCGTCTCTACGATGAACGTGCTCGTGTCGCCGTCGAACTGATACGCGTGTGCCTGAAACCAACCGATCGGCGTTTCCTTGAACGCGAACGTGAAGGCGTCGAAGCGCTTGGGCGTGCCAAGCCAGATGTAGCGACAGCGACGCAGGTCGATGTCGGGACGGTACGTGCTGGCGAAGCGTTCGCGTAGACGGCTGTTGATGCCGTCGGCCACGATCACGAGGTCCACCGGTTCGTCGGCGATGACCGCCTCGAGCGCTTCAGGAGGTAGCTCGGTCTCGAAGCGCAGCACCACGCCCAGCGTTCGGCAACGCTGCTGCAGAATGGCGAGCAGCTTCTTGCGACCGATCCCGCTGAAGCCGTGTCCGCCCGAACGCATGGTGCGCTCGGCGAAGTGAATCGCGATGTCGTCCCAGCGATGCATGGCGGCCGCGATCTCGTCGGCGCTCTCGGCGTCTGCGGCGCGCAAATTGGCGACCGTTTGGTCGGAAAGCACGACGCCCCAGCCGAACGTATCGTCCGGGCGATGCCGTTCGACCACGGTGATCTGTGCACGCGGGTCGCGTCGCTTCATGAGCAGCGCGGCATAGAGCCCACCGGGACCACCACCAACGACGACAACGTTCACCGCATCTGCTCCGGAATGAGGATACGGCTTGACGCTACGGCCAATTACTTCAAATTTCAAGTAATTGGGTGCGGCGTGGTGGAAAGGGTGGGTGGCGGGGTAGGGTGCCCGCTGGCCTACCGTGGGGCGACGAGGGCCAGCCGCCCGATCACGCAGTCGGAGCCGACGCCGAGCAGGCGATTGCGCCAGGCGACGACCGTAGCGCGATCTACCGCCTCGCCATGCGCCGCCGGATTCCGTGCCTCGGCGAATTGGTCGATGACGGCGGCAAATTCGTTGGTTAACCAGGCGCCGTCGGTGAGGGTGGCTCGCAGGTGCTCGCCGAATGCCGGCTCACCGCCCAGGATGTAGCTGAGCTGACCGAGGGTGAGGGGGAGGGCCTCGCTGAGGAGGCGGGTATGATCACCGATCTTGACCCGTTGCGCGGCGGCCGGGGCGTTCCGCATGGCGCGGCGCAGCAACTCGTTCACCTGCACCTCGATAGCCTTGCCGTAGCTCACCAGCACCGGGGACAGATCGGCGCCGCGGTCTCGTCGATGCTCGCGCAGCGTGCGCTCGCCGGTGGCCAGAAACTGTCGCGCGCTCACGTCGAGGGCCGCCCAGGCCCGATCGCCCAAGTGGTCGTCGCGCAGCGTGGCCGCCCAGGCGCCCACGCCGCCCTGCTCGGCGTCGAATCGCGCCCAGCGCTGCCCATTGGCCAGCAGGGT
>CAITQY010000140.1 GCA_903894655.1 uncultured Gemmatimonadota bacterium | reverse complement strand
TCACGGCCGGCCTGCATCCGGAAGAGGCGGAGATTGTCGCCCTCGAAATGGCGCAGCTCGATCGCGTGCCGCCCGCGGTCACCGATGCCCTTCTCGCCGAATGGCTGGAGCTGACGCTCGGGGTCGATTCCTTGAGCTCTGGCGGCGTGGAGTTCGCGAAGGATGTGCTCGAAGCGGCCTTCGGACCGGCCAAGCCGCAGCAGATTCTCAAACGCATTCAGGGACAGCTCGCCGACAGCGACCGGTTCGGTCGTCTGCGTCGCGCCGACCCACAGCAGCTCGGCAATACGCTGCGCGGCGAACACCCACAAACGATTGCGCTCATTCTTGCGCACCTCGATCCGACCCATGTTGCCGCCATTTTGCGCGAGCTGGATCCCGCGCTCGGTGGTGACGTGATGTTCCGCATCGCCAAGATGGAAAAGGTGTCACCCGATATGATTTCGCTGGTGGAACGCGCGATCGGCAGCGAAGCCGACCTCGCCTTCTCGCAGGGGATGTCGAGCGTGGGTGGACCAGCCGCGGTCGCCGCGGTGCTCAACCTCGTCAGCTCGTCACTCGAGAAAGAAGTGCTCGATCTCGTAGCCGAGAAAGACGCGCACCTCAGCGATCAGATCAAGAACCTCATGTTCGTCTTCGAAGATCTCTCGTCGCTCGACGACAAGTCGCTGCAGCGCCTGCTGCGCGAAGTGGACGTCAAGCAGCTCGCCTTGGCCCTCAAGGCCGCGAGCCCCGAGCTCAAGGCGAAGATCATGCAGACGATGTCACAGCGCGCGGTCGCGGGCCTCAAGGAAGAGATCGAGTTCCTCGGCCCGGTCAAGATGCGCGACGTGGAAGCGGCACAGACGGATATCGTGTCGAAGGTGCGCGCGCTCGAAGAAACTGGCGAGATCGTCCTGAGCGGCGGAACCGACGATGTCATCATCTGAGGATTACCCCATGCGAGCAACGGCGTGGTCTCTCGACGAGTTCGCGGTGGCCGACGGCTTCGGCGAATTCACGCTCGAGGAAATGCAGAGTCCCGCGCAGTCGGCGGACGACCGGGAGGCGGACGTTCAGGCTCGTCTCGCGGTCGAGCACTCGCGCGCGGAAGCCGCCGCGTACAGTCGCGGCCGCGCCGATGGCGAACGGGCGGCCCGCGCCGGCGTGGACGAAGAGATCGCCTCGGCGATGGCGTTGCTCTCCGAGGCGCTCAACACCGTGCAGCTGCACGAGTCGCGCTGGGTCAGCAATGCCGAAGAGAATATTGCCGCGCTCGCGGTGATGGTGGCGCGTCACATCGTGCAACGCGAAGTGAACGCTGATCCGTCGTTCGTACGTGACGTCGTGCAGATGGCGATGACGCAGTACCCGATCGATCAGGAGATCACGATCCGCATCAATCCGGAGGATCTCACCGCGTGCCGCGCGTCGATTGAAGACAGCGGTCGTCGTGAGATTCGCTGGATCAGCGATGTCTCGATCCTGCGCGGTGGCTGCCTGATGGAGGGACGCGAGCGCATCATCGACGGCCGGGTGGACACGGCTCTCGAGCGCGCTTATCGCAGCCTTGGTGGAGTGCAGGCGTGATGGTGCCGACGCGCGCCACGACGCTGTTCGACGACGGATACACCAACCTGCTCGACGCCATGGCCGACCGGCTCGCCCACAGTGAGCGCTTCGGCTCATACGGCCGCGTCCCGCGCGTGGTCGGGCTCGTGGTGGAAGCCACGGGCATCGATGTGGGACTCGGCTCACTGTGCCGCATTACCAGCCATTCCCGCGATCGTTCGGTGCTGGCCGAGGTGGTGGGGTTCAACGAGCGCAGCGTGTTGCTCATGCCGCTCGGTGAACTCGATGGCCTGCACGCTGGTGCCAGTGTTCAGCCGCTCGGGCGCACCTTCGGTGTGGATGTCGGCCCCGGACTGCTGGGGCGCGTGCTGAATGGCCTCGGTCATCCGATCGACGGTAAGGGCAAGCTCGACACCGTGGAGCGCGTCCCGCTCTCGGCCGAACCGCCGAATCCCCTCACGCGCGACACGATCGACCGTCCGCTGGAAACGGGGGTGCGCGCGATCGATGGGCTGCTTACAATCGGCCGCGGCCAGCGTGGCGGCATCTTCGCCGGTTCCGGCGTCGGCAAGTCGACCATGCTCGGCATGATTGCGCGCAACGCACAGGCTGATGTGAACGTGATCGCGCTGCTTGGTGAGCGCGGTCGTGAAGTGCGCGAGTTCATCGAGAACTCGCTCGGTGAGGAAGGTCTCGCCCGCTCCGTCGTGATCGTCGCCACCGGCGATCAAGCCGCGCTCGTGCGCGCCCGCGGTGCCCTCGTGGCCACGGCGATCGCCGAATATTTCCGCGATCAAGGCAAGCAGGTGTTGCTCATGGTCGACTCGGTCACGCGCGTGGCGATGGCCTGGCGTGAAATCGGCCTCGCCACCGGCGAACCCCCCACCACCAAGGGCTATCCGCCCTCGGTGTTCGCCAATCTTCCGCGCTTACTCGAGCGCGCGGGCAATTCCACCACCGGCGGGATCACCGGCATCTACACCGTGCTGGTGGACGGTGACGACTTCAACGAGCCGGTGGCCGACGCCTCGCGCTCGATTCTCGACGGCCACATCGTGCTCACGCGTCGCCTTGCGGCGCAGAATCACTTCCCCGCCATCGATGTGCTCGACTCGAAGAGTCGCGTGAAAGACGCGATCACCAATGAGGTCCAGCGTCGCGCCGGTAGCGCGATGCTGCGGCTCGAAGCGGCGTATCGCGAGAAAGAAGACCTGATCATGGTCGGCGCCTATCAGAAGGGGAGCGACCCGTACGTGGATGCCGCCATCATCTATCGGCAGCGCGTGCTCGAGTTCCTGCAGCAGCGCCCCGACGAGGCCACGCCCTACGGCGACACGTACAGCGGGCTCGCCCAGATCGCCGAGGCCATCGAGTCGTCGGTGCGGAGACGTCCGTGAGCTTCAAGTTCCGGTTGCAACGCATCCTCGAATTGCGCGAGCAGCACGAGCAGGCGAAGGCACGCGCGCTGGCCGGCGCACGCGAAAGTGCCGAAGTGGCGCATCGTGCGAAGGACGACATCGCGAAGCTGCGCGATCACAGCAAGCAGCAGATGTCGACGACCGCGAACAACGGTCCGCGTATCGGGCATCTCCATCAGCTCGGATTCGTGCTCGCATCGCTCGACGAACGGGTGCTTTTGGCCGCTGATGCGGCAAAGCTTGCCGATGGCGACGTGCAGAAAGCGCAGGCCCTGCTGGATGAAGCGGCTCGCGACCGACGCGTGCTCGATCGCCTAAAGTCCCGCCACGCCGACACTTGGCGCGCCGAAAGTGCCCACAAGGATCGGGTGGCCATGGACGAGATCGCGCTGGCACAGTTTACGCGTAAAACAGGGCTGAATGCCGCGGATAACGCCGCGAGCAGCAACACCCCCATTGATGGTTCGCACTCATGAAGCAGCTGATCATCCCGATCGTGATTGGAATCCTGGCCGGCCTTGGTGGCGGCACGGGGTATTCGTACATGAAGACATCGGCCAAGTACACGGCCGATTCGACGCACGTGGCCGACAGCCTGAAGGCACATCCGCCGGCGGATTCGACGCACGCCGATTCGACGCATGCGGATTCAACGCATACGGATTCGACGCACGCCGAAGCCTCGCCTGACGACGCCCTGGCCCACGACAGCGTCGCGGCCAACGGCGCGGCGCATGGCATGGACTTGCCGGGCACGCACGAAGCGGCACCGCCGATGACACCGGCCGACAGCATTCGTGTGCTCGACGCCGCACGCCGCAACCTGAAGGCGGTGCCGGAGAAGCCGGCCCCGGGGAACGCCGTCGATACGCACGCCACGTCGGCCGCCACGGTGGTGAAAGCTGCGCGTGACGCCGCCCTCAACACGGCGCTCCCCGAGCAGCGCCTCGCCAAGATTTTCTCCGCGATGGCGGCGAAAGATGCTGCGAAGGTACTCGACCAGATGACCGACGGCGATGTTCGCACGATCCTCGGCATGATGAGCGACCGCCAGGCCGCCGCCATCCTCACGTCGATGACGGCCACGCGGGCCGCGGCCATTACGAAGGGTGGCAGCAAGGCACCCGGAGGCGCGCTGTGAACGTCACGAAGGTGGTAACGACGGCCGTACCGCGGCCGGAACGCGTGGCCGAACGGACCGCCGAGCGAGCCATCGAGCGCACCACACGCCCTGATGGCGACCACACCGAGACGGATGCGACGACCGAGACCGAACAGAAGCGCAGCGTGTCACGGGCCGAATTCTCTACCCTGCTCGCGCTCATCTCAGGCGCCGGCTCGCGCGTGCGCTCCGATGTGATGCAGCAGCTGCCGGCCGAGGGCGCGTCACTCATAGACAAGCTGCTCGGCGAGGCGGCTGGCGAAACGGTTGGCGAGCAGACCGCCAACGAATCCACCGGCGAGACCCGTACGGGCGACCATGCATTTGCGGGCGAACAGGGACTACGCACGGCCCTGCAGCATGGCTCGCACGACCACGAGGCCCAGCGCGCCGCGCAGGAAGTGAGTGAAGCATTGCGCTATGGCATCTTGACTACGTCGATCGACAACACCCCGACCGAATCGTCGTTGGACGACATCATCGACCTGCCCACGTACGCCAAGAATCGCGGTACGAATGGCGGCACGAATGGCCTGCTCGGCATTTCGCGCGCTGCGCTGCAGATCAGCGCGCAGCGCAGCACGCAGCGAAGCGCGCAGCTCGGTGGCCAAGGCGAGATCGAAGGCGACCGCCACGCGCTTGCGGTCCTCTCGCGCATCGCCACCAAGCGCGGTGCGTCGCTCGAGCAGTTGATGGCCGTTGGTGATGTCCGTGGCGCCGACGCGCGCGCGGCACTGGACGCCCTGCTGGCGAAGGCCGGTACGCCAGCCGGGGCCGAAATTGCGGACGCCGCAGCAATGGCCGCCACAAACGCCGCCGCAACCGCCGCCGCATCGGCCAGCGCCTCGGCGTTGGCAGCGGCCGCAGCGGTATCGAGGACCGATCCGACCACACCGGTCAAAGATCTCGACGGTGTCGCTCCGGAGCTCCGCTCGCGGGTCCAGCGCGTGATTGATCGCATGAAGGGCGAGTACGGCCACGACGTCTCAATCGTCGAAACGGCCCGTTCGCAGGAACGTCAGAACCAACTCTTCGAGCAGGGACGCACTCGTCCCGGTGCGATCGTCACGTGGACACGCGATTCCGCGCACACTCGCGGTGATGCGGTCGACGTCATCGTCGATGGATCGTGGGAGAATGCACAGGGATTCGCCCGTCTGCAGCGCATCGCGAGGGAAGAAGGGCTTCGCACGCTCGGCATGAAGGATCCTGGCCATCTCGAGCTCGAAAACCACGGCGGGCGGGCTCTGGCCAACGCCGCACCGTCGGGCGTGGCGCAGGTCGCGGCTGTGGCCGGTGTCGCGCAGGTGGCCCGCGTGGCCGATGCGAACGCCGCGCCGGCGGCACTCGGCCAAGAGGCGGCGGCATATGTCGCTCAGGCCAACGCGAACACGGGCGCCAACGGCGAACAAGATGGCAACGCGTTCGGACGTGGCACCCGTGATGAAAGCGGACATCCGGTCAACGACGAACGAAAGCTCGGCCACGCCAAGCAAGACACGGCGAGCGATTCGTCGAGCTTTGGTGCGATGCACGGCAACGCTCAGGGTAGTACGCCAACGACCGGCACCGAGCGGGCCACGTCCGCGCCCGCAGGCCAGGCTCTTGGCAGTGAGCAAGCGCAGCGGGTGTCGGACATTCAGGCGATGCGCGCGGATGCGCCGGCCGGTCCGCTCTCGCGCATGACGCTCAACGTCGAGAACGCGAATGGTACGCAGGACCGTATTACCGTCGATCTGCGCGGCAACGTCGTAGACACGTTCATCTCGACCGACGCGTCGAGCGCCGAGCGGATGAAGCTGCGTACCGGCGAGCTGCAGGAGTCGCTGGGTCGTCATGGCCTCGATGCCGAACGCGTGCAGATCAGTGGCGCGGCGAAGTCGGAGCCGAGTGACGCGTCGCGCGGGAGCGGCGTTGGCAGCGAGCGCGAGGCGCTGCGTACCAACGGCACGACGCAGACGACGTCGGGGGAAGGCGCACAGTCCCAGAGCCAGCGCGACCGCGCGACGGGCCGCGACTGGGATAAGCAGCAGGATGCTCGCCGCGAGCAGAAGGAGCACGCGGCGCGTGAGCAGCAGCGCGAACAGGCGAATCAGCGCGGCTGGCAGAATCTCTTCAACGGGACCAAGTGATGATCACCGCTACGCGGAACGTCGCCAGCGCGTTTGATCCGAACACGATCAAGCCGAGTTATGCCACGTCCGATACGCCGACGGGGGCCACACCGCCAGTCGGCGCCGCCGAACCGTCGACGAAGCTGAGTGGATTGGCAAAGACGAGTGCGATGGGCCAGGACGAGTTCCTCAAGATGCTCGTCGCTCAGCTGAAAAATCAGGATCCCCTGAATCCGATGGACGGCAAGGACATGGCGGCGCAGCTCGCCCAGTTCTCCACCGTCGAGCAGCTGATCACGATGAACAAGTCGATGGATGCACAGGTCGCCTCGGCTGGCGCCACCGCCGAGGCGATTAAAGCGCTCGAGACGACGCAGAACGGGCGAGCCGATGAACTCGCACAACTCATTGAAGGACAGATGGCGATGGGCACCGTCGGCAAGATCGGCGTGACCACCGGCAACAATACCTTCGTCGACAAAGCCGGCAACGGCACGATCGTGGTGGACAGCGGCACCATCAAGGGCAGTGGCCGCATCAGCATGATCAACGACAAGGGCGAGACTGTCGGCACCACCAGTGTCGGCGAGGTCAAGGGCGGGCAGATGTCGTTCGAGCTTGGTGATTATGCGTGGACACCACCGCTCGCCCCTGGGAAGTACACGTACAAGTTCGAGGTCGCAACGGATGGCGGCCCGTGGCAAGCAGCGAAGACATACACGGCCGGACGGATTACCGGCATGCGGTACGAAAGCGGCAACCCCATCCTGATCATCGGCGATTCGCTCAGCGTGCCGATGTCGCAGCTCACCCAAGTGCGCGCCTGATCGCGACCTGACCCACGAGGATTTTTAAAGATGCTTCGTTCTCTCTTTGCCGGTGTCTCCGGCCTGCGCAACAACCAAGTGCGCATGGACGTGATCGGTAACAACATTGCGAACGTGAACACAGTGGCCTTCAAGGCTGGCCGCGTCACGTTCAAGGAAGGGTTCGCGCAGTTGCTGCAGGGCGCGAGCCGTCCGCCCGGAGATCAAGGTGGTATCAACCCGGTCCAGATCGGCCTCGGCATGCAGATCGGCTCGATCGACCAGATTTTCAATCAGGGCAACCTCGAATCGACGGGCCTGAACACCGACGTCGCAATTCAGGGCGACTCGTTCTTTGTGGTGCGCAAGGGCAATCAGAGCTTCTACACGCGCGCCGGCAACTTCCAGGTGGATGCAAACGGGCAAATGGTGTCGCCGGCCAACGGCTTCATCGTGCAAGGTCGCATGTATGACAACGGTGTCCTGCAAGACGGCATCCAAGACATCCGTCTGCCGTTCGGACAGAAGGTGTCGGCCAAGCCGACCACCGAAGCGGTGCTCGCCGGCAACCTGAATGCGTCCGCCCCGGCGTTCCAGGGGGACTTCCAGGATCCGCTGGTGCGCGCGCTGCCGATCAACGAAAAGTCGTGGACGGAATCACAGATCGCCGTGTTCGACTCTCAGGGCACGAAGCGCGACATCAAGATCCAGATGTGGAAGACGGGCCCGAACTCGTGGGATTGGCAGATCGATCCGATCGCCTCGGGCGTGATCGAGAACTTCCAGACCGACGCGATTTCCCCGCCGTCGGACATCGGGCTGCCCACGCCATCAGCCGGTTACGAAATTCTGCCGGCCAACGTGAAGGTGTACAGCGCGTCGGGCACCGAGTTCTCGTCGCCGGCCGATTACAGCGTCTCCAGCGGTCCGCCGCCAGCCGTGCAGTTCACGGCCAGCATGCCGTCGAGCTCCGAGATCAAGATTTCGTACTTCATGAGTCCGACCGCAGCGACGGCGAGCGAGAACAGTGGCACGTTCACGTTCGACAGCGCTGGCATCATGAACACCAACATCTCGGCCGCGATCAACTTCG
>CAITQY010000139.1 GCA_903894655.1 uncultured Gemmatimonadota bacterium | reverse complement strand
ACGCTGGCTGACGGTCGAAGCCGAACACCTGCGCGCGGCGCATGGCCGTCGCGATGCCCTTCGACTGCTGGTAGATCGAATCCGAGAGGGCGGCCTGGCCCGTCTGCGCCAGCGCTTCGGCGAGCGTGACGCCACTGATCACGTACAGATCCGGGATGCCGACGGACGCATCGTCCACCCATCCTTTGCGGGCGGCCAGCGACTTCGTGGCGGTGAACACCTGCGTCCACAGTTCGTACGATCGCTTCACGTCCACCATGCCTTCACCCTGGATAAGCACGGTGTCGCGTCCGGGGATGATCTGCTGGCCCACGAGCTTCTTGGCCATGCCCTGCGTGAGCACGTAGCGCTCGAGGCCGAGTTCGTATGGGTATCCGCCCGCCGTACGGCTGAAGTATATCGGCCGTTCGGGGTAGGTATCGCGGATCATGAAGTACACCAGCTGATCGGCGCGCATGAGCTGCGGCGAGCGCGGCGCGGCGATGATGTCGCCCTTCTGGAACGCGACGTTCGGCGGCGTCTCCATGGCGAGCAGGAGCGCGTCGGCTTCGTCGAAGGTCATCTTCACCGGCGGACCGACCGGCTTCTTCCACTGCTGATTGCGGTAGATCGCGGGACCCTTGGCCGCATCATACTCGTACACCGGGCGACGGATCATCTGTCGCGTGTACCAGTCGGTATTCATCAGCGACGTGTTGGCGACGATCACGTCCTTGCGGATGCCTTCGACTTCCTGGGCGTACCAGAGCGGGAAGGTATCGTTGTCACCGACGGTGATCAGGATGCCGTAGGGCTCGACCGAGTTGAGCAGGTCGCGCGCGAAGTCGGTGGTGTCGGTCTGGTTGCTACGCGAGGCCTGCTGCCAGTTACCGAACAGCGGTATAAAGGCGATGGCCAGCAGTGGCGACGCCAGCAGGAAGCTGCGGGTGCGCGGCTCCACCACCGTATTGCGACCCAGCTTCACTTCGTCGGCGCCGAACAGACTCGCCACCGTTTCCCATAGATACACGAGCCCGAGCGCCGCCCACACGCTGAGGGCGGAGAAGCTCCACAGGTAGAAGTAGTCTCGATCGCGAACTTCTCGTGGCACGGAGTCGCCAAGATCCAGTGCCTGACTGTGCCCGTACTTGAAATTCAGGTAGAAGATCAGCCCGAACGTCATCGTGCCGATGAGCGGGCCAAAAAAGTAGAAGCTGCGTCGATCCTTCGTGAAGTGCATCCAGCCACCAAGCACGCACAAAATGAAGTAGAACACCGCGAGCCCATTCTGCAGCCCAGGGTTCTCCTGATATGCGTCGCGCAGCCACTGCCACTTGAAGTACAGCCAGTACATGCCGACCTGCGCGGTCAGCGGTGCCTGGCGCTCACCGAGCTCCGGCTTGCCGTACTGTCCACGATTGAAGTTGTACATGAACCGGTCGTACGTGAGCGCCGAGAAGGTGCAGTCGGCTTTCAGCTCGGTTACGCAGCCGGTGGGTTCGCCTTCGTTGATCGCGGGGAAGTGCGCAGCGCGAATAGGCTGCGTGGCGAACGGCGTCATGCCGAACACCAGCGCGGCGCCGCAGGCCACGAGCAACTTCCAGCGCAGAATCGATGACGGCCGACGAATCAAGACCGCGAGTCCGACGGCCGGCGCGGCCAGCATGCCGGCCATGTGGTTGGCGTAGCCCAGTCCGAGCAGGTAGGCCACGAGCACCAAGAGACGGTCGGCCACCGGGCCTTCCGGATCATCACACCAGCGTACGGTGAGCCAGCAGATGATCGCCAATCCCACCAGCGACACCGTGTACACCTTTTCGTTCACGACCGACTGATTCCACACCGTGAACGCGGTGGCGCCAATCAGGGCGGCCAGTGCACCGCCGGCGATGCGCTGCCAGCGACGCGGCATCCACTGTACCAGCACGCGTTCGGTGATCAGGAACCACAAGCCAGCCGACACCGCACTCGACAGCGCCGCCAGCACATTGATGCGCATAGCGACAGTCGGCGCGATCGGCAGGATCGCGAAGACGCGTCCGAGCAATACGAAGAATGGATTGCCCGGCGGGTGCGGAATGCCGAGGACGTATGCGGCCGCGATATACTCGCTGGTGTCCCACATGGACGTCGTCGGGGCCAGCGTGACGAGGTACAGGAGGAACACGACAAGGCCGGCGATGGCGGCGGCCAGGTACGACGGGCGGTAATCAAGCTCGGCCGCGCCGGCACTCATGGCGGCGGCTGGCCGGGAAGCGGCAGTCGCGGAAGCGGTGGCTGCGACGGTCATGGACTGGACGGAAGGTGGGGCGGCTCCGGACCGGGGGCGGCCGGAGCTGACACAATCAGGTAAGTTCGCAGACAGCGACGGGGGGCACAACTGCTTCCCGCCGGGTCCGGGCCCCTCACCCCCCCCCGACGCATGGACAAGCGCGAATTTCTCCGCACCGCAGGCGGTGCCGTGGCCGGCGCTCTTGGGAGCGCCTCCCTCGGCCTTGTGTTCACGCCGGCCCGGCTACTGGCGTTTTCCCGCCTGCCAGTAGCTGAGCTCGCTGGTCGCGCCGATTTCTGGGACGTGTTGCGGGCCAAGTATCTGGTCCCCGCCGACTATGTGCACCTCGAGCATGGCTACTACTCCATGCAGTCGCAGCCGGTCCTGGAGCGCTTCATCGGCCACGTGCGCGCCGTCAACGCCCAGAGCTCGCGCTACATGCGCACGGTGCAGGGCGCCAACAAGGCGCGGGTACAGGCCCGTCTCGCCGCGCTGGCCGGGTGCTCGCCCGAGGAGCTGATCATCACCCGGAACACCACCGAGTCGCTCGACACGGTGGTCTCGGGTTTCGACTGGAAGGCGGGCGACGAAGCGGTCATGGCCGTGCACGATTACGGCGCCATGCTCGATCAGTTCGCCCTTATGCGTCGCCGCTGGGGCATCGTGAACCGCACGGTCACCGTGCCGCTCGACCCGCACAGCGATGACGAGATCGTGCAGGTGTATGCCAACGCCATCACTCCTCGTACGCGCTTGCTGATGATCTGTCACATGATCAACATCACCGGCCACGTGCTGCCCGTGAAGAAGATCTGCGACATGGCGCGTGCGCGCGGTGTGCCGGTCATGGTGGACGGCGCGCACGCCTTCGCGCAACTCGACTTCCGCATTCCCGATCTCGGCTGCGACTTCTACGGTGCCAGCCTGCACAAATGGCTCGGCACGCCGCTCGGGGCTGGCATGCTCTATGTGCGTCGCGACGCCATCGAGAAGCTCTGGCCGCTCTACGGTGACGAAGGACAGCCCGCCACCAGTCTCGCCAAGCTCAATCATACCGGCACGCATCCCGTGCACACCGATCTTGCGATCGAAGACGCGATCGATTTTCACGAGGAGATCGGTATTCAGCGCAAGGAAGCGCGCCTGCGCTGGCTCCAACAGTATTGGACGACGAAGGTGCGGAGTGTGCCGCGGGTGCGGCTGTTCACGCCGAGTGATCCCGCGCGCACCGGTGCAATTGCGAACGTCGGGATCGACGGCATGAAGCCCGGTGATCTTGCGACGGCGTTGATGGACCGCTTCAAGATCTTCACGGTGGCGATCGACACGGCCGGTGTTACCGGCGTGCGTGTCACACCGCACCTCTTCACCACGACTGCCGAACTCGTTGCCTTTGTT
>CAITQY010000138.1 GCA_903894655.1 uncultured Gemmatimonadota bacterium | reverse complement strand
TCCAAGCTCGGTATCGTGACCGGTCGCGATCTCGCGCAGGCCTGTCGCGATCACTACTCGCCGCCCGTCGCCTTCGGCCTCTGGGTGCTGTGTGAAATCGCCATCGCCGCCTGCGATCTCGCCGAGGTGATCGGCACTGCCATCGCCCTCAATCTGCTTTTTGGGATCACGCTTCCCGTGGGCATCGCGATCACCGCCGTCGACGTGCTGATCGTGCTGTATTTGCAGAACAAGGGCTTCCGTATGCTCGAGGCGCTCGTGATCGCACTCATCGCGGTCGTGGGTGGTTGCTTCCTGTTCGAGCTTTTCATCTCGAAGCCGGACATGGGCGCCGTGGCGCGGGGATTCATCCCGACCACGCAGATCTTCACCAACCCGGAGATGCTCTACATCGCGATCGGCATTCTCGGGGCCACCGTGATGCCGCACAATTTGTATTTGCACTCGTCCATCGTGCAGACGCGAAAGTACGAGGAGACCGCAGAAGGCAAGCGCGAGGCGGTACGCTTTGCGTTCCTCGACTCTACGATCGCTCTCAGCTTCGCGTTGTTTATCAACGCGGCCATCCTGATCGTGGCGGCGGCGACGTTCCACACCAGCGGAAACACCGAAGTCGCCGAGATTCAGGACGCCTACCAGCTGCTCACACCGCTGTTGGGCGTGGCCGGCGCGAGCGCGGTGTTCGCCTTGGCACTGCTGGCCTCGGGACAGAACTCCACGCTGACCGGGACGTTGGCCGGTCAGATCGTGATGGAAGGCTTCCTCAATCTCCGCATTCGTCCCTGGCTGCGTCGGTTGATCACGCGGGCCATCGCCATCGTACCGGCGGCGATCGTGGCGGTACTTTACGGCGAGCGTGGCACGGCTAAGCTGTTGATCTTCAGTCAGGTCATCCTTTCGTTGCAGCTCAGCTTTGCCGTGTTTCCTCTCGTGCGCTTCACCTCCGACCGCGAAAAGATGGGTGAGTTCGTGAATTCGGTCGGACTGCGCATTGCGGCGTACGTCGTGGCGGGCGTCATTGCCACACTGAATATCTGGCTGCTCTTCCAAACCATTCGCGGGTGGATTGCCTGATGTACCGTCGCATTCTCGTGCCCCTCGAGCACTCCGCGTACGACCAGGTCATCCTCGCCCACGTGCGACAGCTGGCGCAGCTCTGCTCCTCGTCCATTGTGCTGATCCACGTGGCCGATGGCTGGGCGGCACGCAACCAGCTCGTGCTCAAGCTGCGGGAATCGGAAGAGATGCGGCTGGACCGCGAATACATCGAATCCTGCTGCGCCTCGCTGCGCGGAGACGGCTTCGAGACCGAGTCGATCCTTGCCGGTGGTGATCCCGCGGGCGAGATCGTGGCCGCGGCCGATCGCGAGCAGTGTGACCTGATCGCTATGGCGGTGCACGGACACAAGGGGATTCAGGACGTGATCTATGGCACGACGGCGAATAGCGTTCGCCACCGGACGATGGTGCCCGTGCTCATGGTCCGAGGGCCCGCTGGGGGTCCCGCGCGCGCTGTCTCCCGCTGATCGTTGTGCATGAACGCGCCTGACGCGGCTTCGCCCACGGCTCCTCCTCCGCCGGCACTGACCGAACCGGTTGAGGATTACCTCAAGGCGATCTACGAGCTCGAGAGCCGATTCGGCGCGGCCGCCACCAGTGATGTGGCCAACGCGCTCGACGTGGCGCCGGCGTCGGTGACCGGTATGGTGCGTCGGCTGGCCACGCAGGGCTACCTCGATCATGTCCCGTATCGCGGCGTGCAGCTCACGCCGCGCGGGCGGCAGGCGGCGCTGCGCACGATTCGCCGTCATCGCATCCTGGAGTCGTATCTCACGGGGGTACTTGGGTATCCATGGGATCGCGTGCACGACGAGGCGGAGCGCCTCGAGCACGCCGCGTCCGACGATCTCATCGAGCGCATGGCGGCCGCGCTCGGGCACCCGAAAGCCGATCCGCACGGGGCACCGATTCCCACCGTCGACGGCGTCATGGAAGAGCTGCCGCACCGCACGCTGGCCGAGCTGCCGGTGGGCGAAACGGCGCGCATGCTGCGTGTGAGCGACAAGAATCCGTCGCTGCTGCGCTATCTCGCGGAAATCGCGTTACAGCCGGGCGCCGAGGTCACCATGGTGTCGCGCGCCCCCTTTGATGGGCCGCTCACGTTGCGAATTGGGATGAACGAGCCGGTCGTGGGACCCAATTTGGCCGCTCAGGTATTGGTGGAAGCGATGCCCTCGACTGGTCCACGCTCTGCTGATGCTCTTGGCACTCCTGGCTCGCTTCCGTCCGCTGCTGCTCCCAAATCGAAATCGCGCAAGTCGCCCGCTCGTTGAGCGATCGTCGGTGAGGGCGCTCCATCGGGGCGTCGTCGCAATCGCGCTGGGCGTAGCCACCGCGTCGCCGCTGGCCGCGCAACCTCCGACCGCGCCACGCGCGGGCGCGCCACGCGGCATCGCCATCGACGCGCGCATGGCTGAGGATCTCGGACTGGCCGTCGGCGCACGCGTCCGGATCTCGGCCCGGCCCGGCGAGCCCGGAGACAGCGCCACGATCGCGG
>CAITQY010000137.1 GCA_903894655.1 uncultured Gemmatimonadota bacterium | reverse complement strand
TTGCTCGAGCTCGAGCTGGCGGCGCGCGATGGACGGCTGGCCGAGCTGCCGAAGTTCGGCGCGAAGACGGCGGAGAAGATCCTCAAGGGGATCGCTGATTTGCGGGCCACCGGGGCGTACGTGCTCTGGCAACATGGACGCGCGGAGGCTGAACGCATTGCCGAGGCGATTCGCGCGCATCCGGATGTACTGGAGCTCGAGATCGCCGGATCGATTCGCCGTCGCATGGAGATCGTGCGCGACGTGGATCTGGTGTGCGCCGTGCGCGGCAGCCCCAGCGTCGTGGCCGCGTCGTTCGCCCAACTGCGTGGCGTGAAGGAAGTGCTGGGTGGTGGTGGCCGCACACTGTCGCTGCGACTCGAGGACGGCGTGCGCGTGGATGTGCATTGCGTGCGCCCAGAACAATTCGCCCTCGCCCTCTGGCGTGCCACCGGAAGTAGCGCGCACGTGAAGCAGATCACCGAACGCGCGGCGGGTATGGGCTTTGTCCTGGCCGGCGACGAACTGCGCGATCGCGACGGCGCGCTGGTGTCGATTCCCGACGAACCGGCGCTGTATGCGCGGTTGGGATTGGCCTACGTGGTGCCCGAGCAGCGGGAAGCGATAGGCGAAGTGGAAGCGGCCGCGCGCGGACCATTTCCAACGCTCATCACCGAAGCCGATCTGGTCGGTGCCTTGCACTGTCACTCGCAATACAGCGACGGCGGCGCGACGATCCACGATATGGCCGGCGCGGCACGCGCACGCGGGCTGCGCTATCTCGGGGTATCCGACCACTCGCAATCGAACACGTACGCCGGTGGCCTGTCACGCGACGCGATCCTTCGGCAACATGACGAGATCGATGTATTGAACGCGCAGTACGTGGCGCAAGGCGTAGAGTTCCGCGTGCTCAAGGGCATCGAGGCCGACATCCTGCCGTGCGGTCGCGTGGATTACGATGCGGCGTTCCTCGATCGCTTCGACTTTGTGATCGGCTCCGTGCATTCGCGCTATGGCATGAATGAGCGGCAGATGACGGACCGCGTACTCAAGGCGCTCGACGATCCGCATCTCACCATCCTCGGCCACCCCACGGGCCGCCTCCTGCTCACGCGTGAGCCGTACGCGATCGACATTGCCGCGATCATCGAGAAGGCCGGCGCCGTAGGCGTGGCGATGGAGCTCAACGCCGACCCGCATCGTCTTGACATCGACTGGCGTGCCTGCCGCGTCGCGCAGGAAAAGGGCGCCCTGGTGAGCATCGGCCCTGACGCCCATTCGCCGCAGGGCTTCGAGCATCTTGAGCTCGGCATCGCCAGCGCGCGCAAAGGATGGCTCACGCCTGCCAATGTGCTGAACAGCCGTTCGGCCGACGAAGTGCTGGCGTTCGCGCGGGCGCGGCGGGATGGTACGACCTCGACGGCGGCGCCTCTGCGTGTGATGCAGGGCTGACGATGGCGCGCAGCGCAGGAGGAAGCGGCCCGCGTCAGCCGCTGTCGGCCAAGAAGCCGGGAAAAGCCGCGCAAAAGACGGCGCCGGTGAAAGCGGCAACGAAGGCGGCAACGAAAGGGGCGACGAAGCCAGCGGTGAAGAAAGCGACGCGTAGCATGACGAAGACCAACGGACAGAAGCCGTCGCAGCGCGCCGCACTGGTGTCGCGCTCACCGAAAACGAAGGCCGACAAGCTGGTGATCGCCACCGTCGTGCTGGAGCGACTGAAGGCGGAGTATCCGGATGCGCACTGCGAACTGGATTATCGCAATCCGTTCGAGCTGCTGTGCGCCACGATTCTCTCGGCGCAGTGTACCGATGTGCGCGTGAACATGGTCACGCCCGTGCTCTTTGCGCGCTATCCGGATGCCGAGTCGCTGAGTGTTGCCCGGCAAGAGGACGTGGAAGAGATCGTGCGCACCACGGGCTTCTTCCGCGCGAAAGCGAAGAGCCTGATCGGCACGGGTGGCATGCTGGTGGACCGTTTTGGTGGCGAGGTGCCGCGCACGGTGGCTGAGCTGGTGCCGCTTCCCGGCGTTGGGCGCAAGACCGCGAATGTGGTGCTGGGTAACGCCTTCGGGATTAACGACGGCGTCGTGGTGGACACCCACGTGCAGCGACTGACGCGACGGCTGGGGCTCACACGTGAAGCGGATCCGATTGGGATTGAAAAAGCGCTCATGCCGCTGTTTCCACGGGAAGACTGGGCGCTGCTGAGCCACCTGTTGATCTGGCACGGACGCCGGCGTTGCTTTGCGAGGAAGCCGGACTGTACGGCGTGCGTGGTGTGCGAGCTCTGTCCGAGCCGCGAGATGGCATGAACGGCGAGGGGCGCTGCCAATGCGCGGGGATCGCATTAGTTTTCCCCTCTTCCCTTCCAATAGGATCCAGGAGACACAGTGGCCAAGCTGGCAACGTTCGAGACCACCAAGGGGACCCTTGTCGCCGAGTTGTACCCGGCCGAGGCGCCCAAGACCGTAGAGAATTTCGAGAAGCTCGCCAATCAGGGCTTTTATGACGGCGTGAAGTTCCACCGCGTGATCGACGATTTCGTGGTGCAGGGCGGTGATCCGTACTCGCGCGATCTTCCCACGGGCGACCGTCGGATCGGCACCGGCGGCCCGGGCTGGCAGATTCCGTGCGAAACGGCCGGCAATCCGCACAAGCATGAGGTGGGCTCGCTCTCGATGGCGCATGCCGGCAAGAACACCGGCGGCAGCCAGTTCTTCGTCGTGCTGAGCGAGGCGAACACGCGTCACCTGAACGGCGTGCACACGGTGTTCGGCAAGGTCACGAAGGGGCTCGAGTTCCTTCCCTCGATCGTGGCGAATGATGGCATGGTGTCGGTGCGCGTCACCGACGTCGACTGACTTTCTCCGGAGATCTGAGATGGGCGGACACGCACAGCAGGGCAGCGACAAGGGCGCCGCGTTCATGGGGCTGATCGGGGGCGCAATTTTTATCGGCGCGATCCTGTACGGCATCGTGATTTGGACGAATGGGAAGTTTGCCGGGCATGAGGCGGAGAAGCCGGGTGCCATGGTTGCGGCGCCGCAACTGCCAACGGCCTAGGTAGCGGGGCGGAGGCTATCAGGAAGGAGGGGGCAGGACTGCGGAAACGCCGTCCTGCCCCTTTCCGCATTCCCCCCTGCCTCCTCCTCCCTGACACCCTCCTCCCTGCCTCCTAAGCAGTGGGCATTTTCCAGTCCGTCAGAGCGCCCAATCGTCCGACCCCTTACTAACTGACTGGTCAGTCATTAACTATTCGGTGTGACCCTGCTCGACACCCCGCGCCGGCGAGCGCCCGAGGCGCGACCCACCCAGATCCTCGACGCCGCCTTCCATGAATTCGGCGAACGCGGGCTGGCCGGCGCGCGCCTGGACGACATTGCCAAGCGGGCGCAGGTGGCCAAGGGCACCATCTACCTCTACTTCCCGAACAAGGAAGCGCTGTTCCGGGAGATGGTGCACACCACGATGGTGACCGCGTTGGCCGTGGCCGAGGCCGAGGCGTCGAAGGCTGGTTTCCTCACGGGCACCGCCGAGGCCCAACTGCGTCGCTTGGGCGAGGGCTGGTGGACGTTTCTGCGCACCGAGCGCGTACAGGTCCTTCAGCGCCTCGTATCGCTCGAGCTCGGGCAGTTCCCCGACCTCATGCAGTTCTACGCCGACGAAGTCATTACCCGTGGGCGTCGTCTAGTGTCGGGCATCATTGCCCGCGGCGTCGAGCGTGGAGAATTCCGCAACGTCGACCCACAGCTCGCGGCCCGCATGTTCTCCTCCATCTGGATGTCGCACAGCACATGGTGTGCGCGTCGTGAGTTCTTCAAGACACTCGGCAGCGACGAGCAAGTGCTCGTCGAAATGCTCGATTTTTATCTCTACGCCCTACGGCCATGACCCCACGCCTGCTCCTCCTTGTCGCCGTGATCTCAACGGCGGGACGCTCCCTGCCCGCCCAAACCGCGCTCTCCCTCGGCGACGCCGCTCGCCTGGCCGCGAAACAGAGTGGTGGCGTGGACGTCGCCCGTCAGCGCGTGTCGCAGGCGGAAGCCCGCGTGACGCAGCGCCGCGGCGCGCTCTTCCCGGATCTCGCGGCGGGCCTCGCGCAAGCCGAGCGCAACATCAACTCGGCGACGTTCGGCTTCGCCTTCACCAATCCAGTCACGGGTAAGCCGTTGCTGCGCCCCGACGGTGAAATCATCGGACCAGTGCCGATCGTCGACATGCGCTATCGATTGCAGCAGCCGCTGCTCGACCTTGGCAACGTGGCCAAGTGGCGTGCCGCGCAGTCGTCGGTGCTGGCGGCCAGTGCTGATGTTCAGGCACAGGCGGATCTGGCGGCCGCGACCGCCGCGGCCGTGTATGTGCGCGCGGCACGGGCCGACGCACAGCTGGCGTCGCGCCGCGCCGATTCCGCGTTGGCGGCGGATCTGCTGCGCATCGCCCGCGATCAGCTGCAGGCGGGCACCGGGATCGCGCTCGACGTTACGCGCGCCGAGTCGCAGCTGGCAAATGTGCGCGCGCAGATCATCGGCGCACGCAATGAGCGCGATCGTGGACTGCTCGAACTCAAGCGCGCCGTAGGACTGCCGCTCGACGCGCCGCTCACGTTGAGCGATTCCCTGGCCGGCATGCCGGTGGGTGATGTGGCACCCGATGTGGCCCGCGCGCTGGAGCGGGCCACGGAATCGCGGGCCGATGTCAAAGCGCTGCTGGCGCAAGAAACGGCGCAGCAGGCGGCCACGAAAGCGATCAAGAGGGAGCGCACACCGCAACTCGGACTGGTGGTCGACCAGGGGGTGATCGGCAAGAACTGGAATCGCCTGCTGCCCACCTACTCATGGGGCGTGCAGCTGTCGGTCGGCCTGTTCGACGGGTTCCGTCGCGAAGGCCGCGTGCAGGAACAGATGGCGGCGTCACGCGAAACGGACGCCAGATTGCGTGACCTGCGTGCGCAGAGCGCACTCGAAGTGCGCGCCGCGCTGCTCGACTTGAGCGCCGCGCTGGAACAGGTCGACGCCGTGCGCGAACGCCTGCGTCTGGCCGAACAGGAAGTGAGTCAGGCGCAGGAGCGCTTCCGCGCCGGTGTCGCCGGCAACGGCGACGTGATCACCGCCCTGCTGTCGCTCAATCAGGCGCGCACGCTGCGCAACGATGCCTTGGCCAGCTATCACGGCTCCCGCGTCGCGCTGGCCCGCGCGATGGGCGAAGTCCAGACGCTGCCGTAAGCACGACTCCGAACTCCATACTCCCTCCTTCGCTGCTCCTATGAAGAAGAATATTCGTTTGCTCATTCCCCTCGCGCTGGTCATCGCCGGTGGCGTGTGGGGTTTCAATCGCTGGTCCTTTTCGCAGACGTACGAATCCACCGACAATGCGCAGGTGGATGGGCACATCGTACCGGTAGTCGCCAAGGTCGGCGGCTACGTACTCTCGGTGAACGGCGGCGAGAACGCACATGTCGATGACAAGGGCGTGCTGGTGTCGATCGACGAGCGTGAGTATCAAGTGAAGCTGGCGCAGGCCGAGGCCGACTACGCGGCGGCGGTGGCGTCGTCCGGGAGTAATGGACTTGAGGGGCAGGCGGCGGCGATGGTGCGCACCGCATCGAGTCAGCGCGAGGTTGGTGACGCGCAGGTGCTCGCCGCGCGCGCGCAGGTGGTGAAGGCGCAGAGCGATCTGGCGCGCGCGAAGGAGCTGTCCGCCAAGCAAATCATCAGCCTGGCGCAGCTCGATGCGGCGCAGGCCGCGTTCGATGCCGCGTCGGCCACCCTGACGGCCATGCAACGTCAAGTGAGCGCCGCGACCTCGGGCGTGTCCAACGCCGAGGCCGGTGTGCGTCTGGCGCGGGCGCGCCTGGCGGCGGCGCAGGCGGCGCGCGACAACGCAGCGCTCCAGCTGTCGTACGCGACGATCACGGCGCCGCTCTCGGGCATCGTGTCACGCAAGCAGGTGGAAGTCGGCCAGCTGGTGCAGGCCGGCCAGACGCTGCTGTCGATCGTGTCGGACTCCGGTGTGTTCGTGACGGCGAACTTCAAGGAGACGCAGCTCGCGCGCATCCGCGTGGGGCAGCGGGTCGAACTAGACGTGGACGCGTACGCCGCCACCGCTGAAGGCGAAGTGGAAAGCATCGCGTCGGCCACCGGCGCGAAGTTCGCGCTCCTGCCGCCCGACAACGCCACGGGCAACTTCACGAAGGTCGTGCAGCGTGTGCCGGTGCGCATCCGCATCACGAA
>CAITQY010000136.1 GCA_903894655.1 uncultured Gemmatimonadota bacterium | reverse complement strand
TCCACGTTGTCGAAGCGACCGGGGACGATGGTGTACGCGGGGCGGACGTTCGCGTAGAGGTCGAACGTCTTCCGGAGGGCGACGTTGATGGAGCGAAACCCGTCACCGACCGGCGTCTCCAGCGGGCCTTTGAGGGCCACGCGGGTGCGCTTGATCGAGTCGAGGGTGGCGTCGGGGATCGGGTCGTTCCAGCGTGCCACCCCGGCCATGCCGGCGACCTGGCGGTCCCATTCGACGTCGGCGCCGGCGGCCGCCAGGATACGAACAGTCGCGTCAGCGATCGACGGTCCGATGCCGTCGCCGGGGATGAGCGTTACGGGAGTTGCCATGCCCGGAAAGATCGTCGGGGGCGCGCGGGGAGTGAAGGCGCGGGCCGGAATGCCACCATCTGGGCGACGGACCGTCCAAACGGGAGCACGCCCTGCCCCATTTTTTCGGATTTCACAGACGTCTGCATTGACAGCGGCATGTCCGAGAGCGTACACCGTATGCCATGTCTTCCCCCAAGCCTGCCTCCGGCCTGCTCAAACAGGTCCCGTGGATCGCCATCGCCGTGCTCGGCGCTGGCGCCCTCGCCACCATCGCCCTGAACAAGGGCGAGACGATCAGCGCCGCGTGGTTGCTTACCGCGGCGGTCTGCACCTACCTCATCGCCTACCGGTTCTACAGCCGGTTCATCGCGGCGGATATCTTCGGCCTCGATGCCACCCGGTCGACGCCAGCCGAGCGGCTCGACGATGGTCGGGACTATGTGCCGACCAACAAGTGGATCGTGTTCGGCCACCATTTCGCGGCCATCGCCGGTCCGGGACCGCTGGTTGGCCCAACACTCGCCGCCCAATTCGGCTTTCGCCCCGGTGCCCTCTGGATTCTCGTGGGCGTGGTGCTGGGCGGTGCGGTGCAGGACTTCGTGATCCTCTGCGCCTCGATCCGCCGCGATGGCAAATCGCTAGGCCAGATGGCGAAGGAGGAGATCGGGACGGTGGCCGGTGCCACGGCGCTGGTCTCCATTCTCGGCATCATGATCATCCTGATCTCGGTGCTGGCGCTGGTCGTGGTGAACGCCCTGCGCGACAGCCCGTGGGGCACGGTCACGATCGGCTTGTCGATTCCGATCGCCATGCTGATGGGTGTCTATCTGCGCTGGATCCGTCCCGGTCACGTGCTGGAAGCGACGGCCGGCGGCCTGGTGCTGTTGTTCCTCTCGTTGTACGCGGGCAAGTGGGTATCGGAGTCGGCCACGTGGGCGCCGGTGTTCACGCTCAGCGGCGTAACACTCTCGCTGTCGATCATGGTGTATGGCTTCTTCGCCTCGGTGCTCCCGGTGTGGATGCTGCTGGCGCCCCGTGACTATTTATCGGCGTTCGTCAAGATCGGCGTGGTGCTGGCACTCGGTGTCGGCATCATCGTGGTGATGCCGGACATGGAGATGCCGCCGGTCACAAAGTTCATCGACGGCACAGGCCCGGTCTTCTCCGGCAAGCTCTTTCCGTTCGTGTTCGTGACCATCGCGTGTGGCGCGATCTCCGGCTTCCACGCGTTGATCTCGTCGGGCACCACGCCCAAGCTCCTGCGTCGCGAAACAGATGCGCGCCTGAT
>CAITQY010000135.1 GCA_903894655.1 uncultured Gemmatimonadota bacterium | reverse complement strand
GAGATCGTGACGCGCAAGTCGCTCGAGAACGCGGCGGCGATCGTCGCGGCCACCGGCGGCAGCACGAATGCCACGTTACATCTGCCGGCCTTGGCGCACGAAGCCGGGATCGCGTTCGACCTGTTCGACGTGGCCGAAGTGTTTGCGCGCACGCCGCTGCTGGCCGACCTCAAGCCGGGCGGCAAGTATCTCGCGAAAGACGTGCACGAGATCGGCGGGGTGTCGGTCATCCTGAAAGCGCTGCTCGACGGCGGCTATCTGCACGGCGATTGCATCACGGTCACGGGGCGTACGCTGGCCGAGAATCTGGCCGACGTGGTGCTCCCCGAGGGGCAGGATGTGGTGATGCCGGTGTCGCGCGCGATCTCGATGACCGGCGGCCTGGTGGGCATGCGCGGCAACCTCGCGCCCGATGGCGCGATCGTGAAGGTGGCCGGCCTGCAAATGCGGGTGTTCAGCGGTCCGGCGCGCGTATTCGACAGTGAAGAAGACGCCTTCGCCGCCGTGACTGAACGACGCTACGCGGCTGGCGACGTGCTCATCATCCGCTACGAGGGACCGCGCGGCGGGCCCGGCATGCGCGAGATGCTGTCCACGACATCCGCGATTTACGGGCAGGACATGGGCGACAAAGTCGCGCTCATCACCGACGGCCGGTTCAGTGGGGCCACGCGGGGCTTGTGCATCGGCCACGTAGGCCCGGAAGCCGCCCTGGGTGGTCCGATCGGTCTGCTGCGCGATGGCGATATCATCGATATCGATGCGAACGCCGGCACGATGTCGGTGCGGCTGTCCGACGAGGAACTCGCCGCGCGCCACGCGGCATGGGAGCCGCGGCGGCACAATTTCCAGTCGGGTGCGATCTGGCGCTACGCGCAGACGGTGAGCCCGGCGCGCTACGGCGCCGTGGTGCATCCGGGTGGGGCAGCGGAGACGCACAACTACTTCGAGAGCTGAACTGCCAACAGCTTAGGGGGCAGGGCGGAGGTTGTCAGGAAGGAGGGGGCAGGACATCGCCGTCTCCCTGCCTCCTCCTTCCTGAAGCCCTCCTTCCTGCTTCCTAAGCTTTTGGCAGTTTCAGCGCCGGCAGTTTCACGTTTCTGCCGACACGACCACCTCAACGCTCGTCACGTGCAGCGTCAGCGCGCACGCGAAGCTCACAAACCCCACGGCGCTGGCCAGCGCGCGCGCGGCCAGAGCGCCAACGGCGAGACGCACGACAGGGATAAATCCCTGACTCAGCGCGTGGCGCACGAGGGCGTGGACGACCGCGCGCCCATAGCCCATGCGACGATGGCGCGGCGAGACGAGGACCCGGATACGGACCAACCGTCCCTCGGGGGCTTCAACGGTGGCTAACGCCACCAGCACACCGCCCTGCAGCGCGCCAACGCGATGCGGGGAATCGAGGTTGCCGCCGCCCTCGTTCCATTCATCCGGCGACACGTCATGGCGCAGCATGTCGAGGACGTCGCGACGCGGATCGTAGACCAGCATACCGGCGACTCTCGGCTCGGACGAGAGGGTACACTCGTCGAGCAATTCGATGGCGGCCGGGGCTTCGCTCACGATCAACCGCGCGGTGCGGAGTGCCACCACGGAACCGGGCGAGGCCTCGAGGCGCGTGAGCGAGATCAACTCCTCCACATCGGCCGGCTCAAGCCCGAGGTCGACCTCCTCCTTACACGGGACGGAGACCAGACCAACCGTGTCACGCACGAACGTCCGCACCACCCGCTGGTCGGCAACG
>CAITQY010000134.1 GCA_903894655.1 uncultured Gemmatimonadota bacterium | reverse complement strand
TGGATTCATGCCCATCAGCCCACCCCCCCTGGCGAATCCATCTGCCACGGCGATCCGCATTTCGGCAATGTGTTGTTCCGTCACGGGCGCGTCGCCGCCATGATCGACTGGAGCAGTGTCTGTCTTAACTGTCCCGAGTCGGACCTGGCCGCGTGGTGCGGTCCCACAATCGCGATGTGCTATCCCCCGGCGTCCGAGGAACTGCAGTGGCTGGTCGCCGACCTCAGGCGGTACGACCGCCACCGGCGTTTCTCGAGGGAGCGCCTGGGCTTCTATCAGGTCAAGTACCTGTGGACCCTGCTGATCGACATCGCCGACCGGGCGCAGCGGCGTGCTGCTGGGGAGCTGCCCACCCCGATTCCGTGCCTGGATGATCCCCAGACGCCCGACCGGGTGGCGGCGTGGTTCGACTTCTTGACGCGGGGAGGGTCAATCCTGTCATGACCACCCGACCTGTTCCCAGAATCCATGTCTACACCCTGGCTTGGAATGAGCAGTTGATCCTGCCGCACTTCCTGCGCCATTACGCCCGTTTTTGCGAGCGCATCGTCGTCTTCGACAACGAATCGACGGACGCGACCCCGGAGATCATTGCGGGCTGCCCGCAGGCGGAGCGGCGGGTCTGGTCGAGCGGGGGCCAGATCAACGACCAAACCTACCTCGACATCAAGAATTCGGCGTACCGCGAGAGCCGCGGGCAGGCCGACTGGGTCATTGTGTGCGACGCCGACGAGTTCCTCTACCATCCGCAGATACAGACGCAACTCGCCACCTATCTGCGTCGTGGTGTCACGCTGCCCCGCGTGCGCGGATACGACATGGTCGGCCACGCGGTTCCCGCCGCGTCGGATGACCTGCTGGCGCAGTACCGCCACGGCGCCCCGAACCCTTGGATGGACAAGCAGGTGATCTTCGCGCCCGAGCTGGACATGCGGTTCACACCCGGCGCACATCGACATGAGGCGGTCCCGGGCGCTCGCCGTTCCTGGTTCGCACGTCTGCAACTGCTGCACTACAAGATGTTCACCGCCGAGCAGTACATCGAGCGGACGCGTGCGCTGCGCGCGCGACTCAGCGAGATCAACCGTCGCAACAAATGGGGCACCCACTACCTGCAGTCGGACGAAGCATTGCGCGAGGAGTTCGTTCTCTGGCAATCCAAGGCGCGGCGCGTGGTGTGATGCCCACGCTCCTCAGCTCACTCGGCGGCGGTCCTGCGTGAGGGGGGGCTTTCGAGCGCGATTCTCCACGGGACGAATCCTTCGGCATAGCGTTTCGGCGTCTTGAAGAGGAAGCCGTTGTAGGCGGCCAGTGCGTGCATGTCCTCGTGCAGGTCCTGATTGGAGCCTTGGTAGCGCTCTACCTGGGACGTATGGAAACTGATCAACCCCAGCTTGCCGGTGTCAGCGATCATCTCGGCTTCCGTAAAATCGAAGAAGAGCGTCGGCTGGAAGTTTCGCACCGAATAGCTTTGGTAGAAGATCACGTTGCGCACGAACCGGCACGCCGGCTGGATACAGACGCCCAAGGCGCGATGATCCTGGTGGGTGTCGTCGGGGAAGTGGGTGAAGACGATATCGCTGTCCCGGCAGACCTCTTCCAGATACGTGATGAGCGCCTTGGACGGAAACAGCTCAGTGTCGGGGAAGGCGTAACTCTTGGGATGTATGCCCACGAAGGTGCGAGGGAAGCGCGCCCGCAGATTCGTCTCGACGGCGGCTTGCTCCTGCTGCCGGACGCGCAGGGTTCCACCGGCCCCGCCGTCGGTGACGACGCAGATCTCGATCCGGTTGTCCCGCTCGGGATCCAGTAGCTCCAGCAGGAACTGGCCCATCCCGATTTCGAAGTCGTCAGGATGCGCAGAAATGACGGTGATGCGGGAATTCCTGAACATGGCGTTTCCGTGTGAGGTTTGCGCGCGCCTCTACGCGACTGGCGCGCGCGGCCGTTGCATTGGGGGGTGGCGCTCGTCATCGTCAAGATTACCGGTGCCCCGAACAATCCTACGGTGGTCGCCACCAACAGTTCGTTTTGAATCTACGAGCCGATCACCAATGCGCGTCAGTCTGTGTATGCCGACCTTCAACGGGGAGCGATATCTCCAACCGGCCATCGAGTCGGCGCTGGCGCAGGAGGCTGATGTCCTTGAACTCGTGATCGTGGACGATGGATCGACGGATGGCACGGTCGACATCGTCCGCGAATTCGCGCGTCGGGATCGCCGGGTGCGCCTGCACGAGAATCGGGAGCGGCTCGGCATGGCGCAGAACTGGAACCGGGCCATGGAGCTCTCCGGCGGCGAATGGGTGAAGTTCATTTTTCAGGACGACCTCCTCGCCCCTGCCTGCATCGGCACGATGCTGCGGGCGGCGAACGAGAGCGGCCGTTCCATGGTCGCCTGTCGCCGGCATTTTCTGTTCGAGGACACGGTCACCGAGGCCTTCCGCACGACGTTCCTCGACTACGTAGGGGCGCACGACCTGGCGCGGATCACCGGAGGCCATGCCGACCTGAGTGCGGAGCAGTTTGCGGATATCGCGGTGGCCGCTCCACGGGGCAACTGCGTCGGAGAGCCGACCGCCGTCATGTTCCGGCGCAACCTCGCGGCCCACGTCGGTCTCTTCGATCCGGCGCTTCGCCAGCTCACCGACTGGGACATGTGGCTGCGGCTCGCGAGCCGTGGGGGCATCGCGTACATCGACGACCCGCTGGTGTCGTTCCGCTTGCACGGCAGTTCGGCAACGCTGGCCAACAATCGCCCGGAAAGCCGTGGGGACGCCCTCGACGCGCTGGTGCTGCTGTATAAGCTCAGCACCGGTGACGCCTACGCGCCGCTGCGCGCCGCGGCGCAGCGTGCACAGCCGGCGATCCGGCTCGATCTCCTGATGGAAGACGAGTACCTCCGGATCCGGCGACTCTCCGCGGCCAGCCAATCGGAAACGCTGCGCGCGATGTGGGACAATGCCGCTCGAATGTATCCAGCCCTTGCCCCCAACCCGGCC
>CAITQY010000133.1 GCA_903894655.1 uncultured Gemmatimonadota bacterium | reverse complement strand
GTACTCAGTACTCAGAACTTCAGAACTCTGGCGTCAGACTTTGTATAGCGGTCGGAATTCAGCAACAGCAGTCCACAGTACCGAGCTGTTTGGTTCAGTATCGAGTGCACGCGATGCATCCGACCGCACCCCATCAAACGCCTCGCGACTGTGGACTGTCGTTGCTCGACTCTGAACACTATATGAAGTCTGACGCCAGAACTCTGACCACTGAGTACTGGGCTGTTACAGCTTCCGCATCTCGTCCGCTGCGCTGATCACGTACCCCAGGTCTTTCGACAACGCGCGCGCTTCCTGCGTCGCATTCGTCACGTCGCTGATCGCCGCGCCCACGCCCATCGTGCGGAGCTTCACGATATCGAGACGCAGCGACCGCAGCGCCATCGACGCACTATCGAGCTGACGCTGCATCGTTTCTCGGCGCGACACGAGCTCCTGCAACGACGACAACTGCCGTGTGAGCAACGTGAGGCGGCGCTCGCGGTCGGGTGCCTCCTCCGGCTCGGCCTGCACCGCTGCCACGCGTAACTCCAGGTGCGTCAACGCATCGGTCGGCAGATCGCGCTGCAGCCGCTCGAGGTCATTGGCGAGGGCACTGATGCGCTCCAGCAGCGCGTCGGCGGTGGGCTCGACGTCGGGCACCAGCGTCTTGTCGGCGTCGGAAAGCTTGGCTGTGACATCCTTGATCGTCAGCCGGTCGTCGACGGCGTTGCGCAGCAGCTCTCCGTACGCCGACGCCAGCAGTTGATCGCCCGCGATCAGCGCGAGCTGCTCGCGCATCTTCACATCGTACGGGCGGTCGTCGGAGGACGCCGCGATCGCCTCCCATGAACCGTTCCACGCGTTGCCGGCCGAGACGCCGAGCCGACGCAGGCGCATGAAATCGCGCGCCAGCATTTGCGCACTCGCCAACGCCGCGAGTCCCGCCGCGAGCATCGGAATGATCATGGGCTTGAGCTCCAGCGAGGCGCCGATCACGAGACTGCCAATCGCCACCGCGGCCGAGCCCATCAACCACTTGGCGTGCCTCACGAACGCCCGTGATGCCTCGGCGATACGCATCGGCTTGCTGCGCGGGTCGCTGTCCGGCTTCGGCGCGGACTCGCTATCCAGAATGCGCGCCAACGTGATACCACGACGGCGCAGCCGGATGTAGCGACCGAGCACGCCCATCCCCATCCCCATTGCCGGGAAGATCGCCCACGGAAATCCGGGACTCGTCGTGGCGTTGATGACGCCAAGGAACACGATCATGCCCGCCGTCCAGAGCAGCTGTCCCCGGAAGCGCTCGATGACGTCGTCGTCACTGCGCCACGCACTGGTCGCGTCACCGTACTGCTCGTTCCACTGCGTCTGCACGTCGCGACGTTGCTGCCGCACCGCCACCCGCCAGTCCTGCATGGCTTCCTTCGACGCGCGATTCCACTCGCGCACCTGCTCGCGCGGCGCGCCGGGAGGGAGCGGTGGTAAGGCCGGCATGGGCGGCAAGGCGCCGGGCGCGGGATACGCGCGAGGTGCGGGCGCGGGCGCCACCACGTTGCGCGGCGCCCAGTCTTCCGATCGATGCCCATAGCGCGCGCCCTCGTGCAGTTCCGCTGCGCGCGCACGGGGTGTCCCGTTGTCCCTCGCCGGCGGTGGCCCCGACGGATGCAACGGCGCCGGCGCGAGCGGCGCGTAGGCGCGGTGCGCGCCCGTGAGCAACGAGCCATCGCGTTGCACTGTGCGCAGCACATCGCGCAGCTCCAGCGCGTTGTCCCACCGATCCTGAGGCCGCTTGGCCAGGCACCGCTCGAGAATTTCGACAAGCGTGTGCGGCGCATCGGGGCGCACGGCGCGAATCGGCATCGGCGTTTCACTCACGTGCTTCATGAGCATCGCCGGCGTGGTCGTCGCTTCGAAGGGCAGTCGGCCGGCCAGCATGAGATAGCCCACGACCCCCACCGAATAGATGTCGCTGCGTCCGTCGATCTCGCGGTCGCCAGTGGCCTGCTCAGGACTCATGAACGCCGGGGTACCGACCGCAATGCCCGTCTGCGTGAGCCGTGATCCGCTCTCGGCGGCTCGCGCAATGCCGAAGTCGGTCACCATCGGGCGACCGGACTCGGTATCGATCAGCACGTTGTCCGGCTTGACATCGCGATGCACGACGCCGCACGCATGGGCGTACGCCAAGGCGTCGGCCACCTGCTCGAGCATGTGCGCGATGTACTCGAACGTCGGGCGCGGTTCGCGCACTAGGCGCGCCGCGAGGCTCTCACCTTTGACCAGCGCCATCGCGAAGCAGACCAGGCCGCCTTCCTCGTGCACCGCATAGATCGGCACGATGTGCGGATGATTGAGCCGCGCCGCCGTCTGTGCTTCGCGCACGAAGCGCTCACGCACGTCGCCGCGGAACGCGAGCTCGGGCGGCAGCACCTTGAGCGCCACCGGTCGCTGCAATCGCACATCCTCGGCGGCGTACACCACCGCCATTCCGCCACGACCGACTTCCTGTCCGATGAGATACCGATCGCCAATCGCTGCCGTGACACGGTCGCGCAGCATATTCGATTCAGCCTGAGTCTCCGCCGCTTTCCTGGCCGCGTGCTGACCGTCGGGCATCGTGCGGCGGGTTACGCCAAACCAGAGCGCGAAGACGTCGCCTCGCGCACTTCGTTGGCCGCTTGTACCGCAATGTCGACATCACGGGCCAATTGCATAGCCTGTTCCGCAACCAGCGTCACGCTTTGCACCGAACTGTTGCCGGTACGCAGGCGCACCAGATCGAGGCGCACATTCTCGAGGGCAATACGGCAGCTCTCCAGCTGCGCGCGGCGCAGTTCACGCTTGCCAAGCCTGTCAGCCACGGCCCGACGATCCCGACGAAGTTGCGCCAAGCGACGCACGCGTCCCTCGCTGCGTTGCGTGTCGAGCGGATTGGCTTCGGATTCGAGCGCACCGATCTCGGCATCGATGCGACGGGCGGCATCGGGCCCCTGCTCACCATCCCCCCGCGCGATATCGCGCGCGATGAACTCGACCTTGTTCACCAGATCCACCGCCGTGCGTGCGACGTCGGGAATCCGCCCACGCTCGTCAGCCGGCAGCGTACCGAGCAGTCGGCCGATCTCTTCACGATCGGCGCGCGCTGACCGGACGAGCGCGACGAACTCACCGAGCTCGTCATCGCGAGCGGGCGCATTCGGCAGGGCGACCGCCGAACGCAGCGTCATCGGCGACAACGGCGTCGACGACAGCACGCCATCGAGACGATTGCGTAAACGCCCCTGCGCCCGCAACTCTTCGCGCTTCTTACGACTGAAGGTCGCCATGACCTTGTCGCCGAGATCGGACAGCACTTCACCGAGCATGCGATGCTTGGGCTGCTTCAGCACGTCCGTCCAGTCGAAGCCGTCGGCCCAGAGCTTGGCATACTTCCACGCGATGTACACCGTCCACAGCGTGGTGAGTCCCAGCATGTCGCCGGCCGTAAAGACGCTGATCACGAGGATCGCACCGTTCACGAACAGATACGGGGCCAACTTGCGTCGGAAGGCGACCACCGGCGGGGCGAACCAGCGGGCCTCGTCCTCGGCCGTGGCCACATACACCTCGTCGCCCGAGGACTGCTGCTGATACAGCGGATATGGCGCGGCCGGTGGCGTGACTGCCGTCCGCGTCTGGTACGCGGGCGGCTGATACGCGGGCGGCGTGTAGGGGGCGGGCGTATACGGTACGGAGGGCGCGGACGGGCGCGGCGAGCCGAAGCCGCCAAGCGGCATCCCACCGATCGGCGCGCCATTGAAACGGACCGGCGCACCGGTCGCCGGCTGCGTCATCGCTGGATTGGTGGAAGGCGGCACGACACCGGTTTTCAAAGCCGTGACCATCTCGCCGGCGCTCTGAAAGCGGTGCTCCGGGCTCTTCTCCAGCAGTCGCATCACGATCTGCGAGAGATCGTCGGGCGTATCCGGGCGACGCAACGACACTGGCACCGGCACTTCGGCGAGATGCTTGACCAGGAGCGCCGGCGTGGTACCACCGGTGAAGGGCGGTTCGCCGGCCAGCATCTGATACGCCACGATGCCGAGCGAATAGAGATCGCTGCGGGCGTCAAGGTCGCGATCACCGGAGGCCTGCTCGGGAGACATGTACGCCGGCGTGCCGATCGCGATACCGGTGGCGGTCAGACGCGACGTGTCACCGCTGTCACTCGCGGCACGGGCAATACCGAAGTCGGTGACCAGCGCCCGGCCGTCGATGCTGTCCAGCAGGATGTTGTCGGGCTTGATATCGCGATGAATCACCCCGCGCGCATGCGCGAACGCCAGCGCATCGGCCACTTCGAGCAGCCAGCGGCGTACGTCCTCGATCGGCAGTGGACCGCGCTTCTGCAACTTCGTGGCGAGATTGTCGCCGTCGATGCACGCCATCACGAAGAACACGAGATTGCCGACTTCGTCGACCGAATAAATCGGGACGATATTCGGATGACTCAGCTGGGCAGCCGTCTCCGCTTCGCGCAGAAACCGCGTCCGGATGTCGCGCCGGAAGGACAGCTCCGGCGGTAGCAGCTTGATCGCCACGAACCGTTTGAGGCGCTTGTCCTTGGCCCGATACACGATGCCCATACCACCACGGCCGATCTCCTGATCCAGTTCATAGGTAGCACTGAGCGCCTGCTCCACATGAGCGCGCAGTTCAGCATCTTCGGTGGATGGGACTACGGAGTCGGGCACTCGCGTGGGAATCGGGGAGAATCGGGCGCTCCGTCTAGTGTAGCACCGGAGAGAAACCGGCAACAGCATCCGTGATGCGCGTGATCGCAGACCGTACGGCCCGAGCTCGCCGGGAGTTGCAGCTGACCCGCGTTCATGACGGTCGCCTGGCGATCGGTCATCCTGACCGCAGGCGCCGTTCCATGCCGGGTACCGACAATTCGGCGGGTCGTCAACCGCGCGCACCGTCAGCGCGGCACGGCTGCCCCAGTCTGCTTGCAAAGTCTGCCGAGATGGCGTAATCCCAACGGTGTGAAACCTGCCGTTTGGCTGGCGGTATTCCTCTTCCAACAGGATCGTACGTCATGGGCCAGCGCCAAACGCTTCCCGTCCTGCCGCTTCGCGGGACGGTCATGTTCCCCGGCATCACCGCACCAATCGCGGCGGGCCGCCCCGGCACCTTGAGAGCCATTGAAACGGCACTCAAGGGAGATCGGCTTGTCTTTGCGGTCGCGCAGCGCGACAACACGGAGGAGCCGACGTCAGACATTCTCTTCACGACGGGCGTCATTGCCCGCATCGGCCAGATTCAGCGCGGTCTGGGCGGTGTTCAGCTGCTGCTGCAAGGCGAGCAGCGTGCTACCGCGTTGCACTATGCCGAAGTGGACGGCTACCTCCAGGCGGTGATCGTCCCCGCCGAAGAGATGATGCCACTGGACCTCAAGGATCCCGCCTTCGAGGCACTCCACAAGGAAGCGCGCGAGCGTGCCGCCGAACTGGGCGAGAAGCGCGGGCTGCCTGAGGAAGTGGTGCATCAGGTACTCGACTCGGTCGACGACGCCGGCAAGTTCTCCGATCTCGTGGCCGGCTACATCGAACTCACCGTCCCTGAAAAACAGGGGCTACTCGAGACGCTCTCGGTGGAAGAGCGCCTGCGCCGCGTGCTCGTGCACGTGCAGCGCCAGATCGGCTTGCTCGAAGCGCAGGAAGACATCAAGTCGCAGGTCCAGGAAGAACTGGGCGAGCGGCAGCGCGAGATGTTCCTGCGCGAGCAGCTGAAGGCGATTCAGAAAGAACTGGGCGATGACGACCAGTCGAAGGAGATCACCGAGCTCCGTGAGAAGCTGACCACACTCGAACTCCCGAAGGAAGCGCGCGCGGAAGCGGAGCGTGAGCTGGGGCGCCTCGAGCGCGCCGGCCGCGAGTCGATGGAAGCGCAGGTCATCCGCACGTATCTCGAGTGGATCGCCGAGTTGCCGTGGGGCAAGCGCTCGGACGATCACCTCGAGCTCGCCCGTGCCGGCGAGATCCTCGAGGAGGATCACTACGGCCTCAAGGACGTGAAGGATCGTGTGCTCGAGTTCCTGGCGGTGCGTCAGTTGCGCGCGCAGCAGATCGCGGCCGAGGTGGTCAGCTCGGGAGACGGCCCGAAGGCCGATGCGAAGGAAGCGAAGGCCCGCGCCATGGCGAAGGGCCCGATCCTGCTCTTCAACGGACCGCCAGGTGTCGGCAAAACGAGTATCGCCAAGTCGATCGCGCGTGCGCTCGGCCGTGAATACGTGCGTGTGGCCCTCGGTGGCGCGCGCGACGAAGCGGACATCCGCGGCCACCGCCGCACGTATGTCGGCGCCATGCCCGGTCGCATCATTCAGGGGATGAAGCAGGCGGGCAGCAAGAACCCCGTGTTCCTGCTCGACGAAGTCGACAAGCTGGGCACCTCGTATCAGGGCGATCCCTCCAGCGCACTGCTGGAAGTGCTCGATCCGGCGCAGAACGACTCGTTCACCGACCACTATCTCGGCGTCCCGTTCGATCTCAGCGAAGTCCTGTTCATCGCCACGTCAAACTTCATCCAGAACATCCCCGGCCCGCTGCTGGACCGTATGGAAGTGGTGGACTTCAGCGGCTACACCGAGCGCGAGAAGTCGGAGATCGCGAAGACCTACCTCATTCCGCGGCAGCTCGAAGAATCGGGCCTTGGGCAGCGCGACATCACGTTCACCGACGACGCGGTCATGAAGGTGATCAGTGAGTACACGCGCGAGAGCGGCGTCCGTCAGTTGGAGCGTCAGCTCGGGGCGGTGGCACGCAAAGTCGCGCGACAGGTCGCGATGGGTGACACGGCTACGATCGACGACAAGGTGATCAGCAGCGAAGAAGTTCGCGAGTTGCTGGGGCGTCCGAAGGTGCACCCGGAACGGGTCGCCGAGCACGATGAGGTCGGTATCACGACCGGCATGTACTACACGCCGATGGGCGGCGACATCATGTTCGTGGAAGCGAGCATTCGTCGTGGGTCGGCGGCGCCAGTCAAGCGCGATGATAGCGCCGAGGTGGTACGCGTGGGGCCGATCTCGTTGATTCTCACGGGTCAGTTGGGTGACGTGATGAAGGAGAGTGCCCGGGCCGCGCTCACCTACGCCACGAACAACGCCGCGCTACTGGGCATCCCAGCCGACCGCGTGGCGTCGGCCAGTGAGGCGCACATTCACGTGCCGGCCGGCGCGATTCCGAAGGACGGACCGAGTGCGGGTATCGCGATCGCGCTCGCACTCGTGAGCGAGATGTCGAACCGCAAGGTGCGGCGCGATGTCTCGATGACGGGTGAGATCACCCTGCGTGGCCGCGTGTTGCCGATCGGCGGCGTGAAGGAAAAGGTGCTCGGCGCCCATCGGGCCGGCATCAAGGAAGTCATCATCCCGAAGGCCAATGAAGCGGACCTCGAGGACGTGCCGGACGAAGTGCGCGAGCAGCTGATCTTCCACCCGGTGGAGACTATGCGCGAGGTGCTCGCGATCGCCCTGGTGGATCAGGGACGGCCGGCAGCGGTCGAAGTGGAAGAACTTATCGGGGTATAACTGCGGAGTAGGGAGTAGGGAGTAAGGGGTAGGGAGACGGGGGTGGCGGGCTTTCAATGGCCTGTCGCCCCCGAACCACGTCACATGGCTTATTCCGCTGGCCCGCCAATGGGCGCAAGTTGACACGATGACTACGCCCCACGCGTCCACACGCGGCATCGTCCGTCTGGCCACCGAGGCGGACCACGATGCGATCCATGCGTTGAACTACCGGACCTTCGTCGAAGAAATTCCGCAGCACGCGCCGAACGCCGCGCGGCGTCACGTGGATCGTTTCCACGACGACAATGTGTATGCCGTGTACGAATTGAGCGGTCGGGTGGTCGGCATGGTGAGCGGGCGTACGCAGCGCCCCTTCTCACTCGACCAGAAGCTGGGCAGCGTCGACGACTATCTCCCGGCGGGGCGGACGCCGGTCGAAATCCGGCTGCTGGCAGTCGAGCCCGAATACCGGGCCAGCCGAGTCTTCGCGCAGCTGGTCGGCTTCATCACGCGCCACCTCATGGCGCAAGGCTACGACCTCGGCATCATGTCCGGCACCACTCGCCAGCTCCGTCTGTACCGGCATCTCGGCTTCCATGCGTTTGGCCCGCTTATCGGC